>JBDTBS010000058.1:0-4478 GCA_039924035.1 Aquihabitans sp.
CTGTCTGGCCCGCTAAAACGCTGAAATGGCGTAGATTTTGGTTGCCTAGCAACCAAAATCTACGCCATTTCGCTGTTTTTGGGTGCGGTCCATCGTCGGGGGCCGGACCCTCGAAGTTGGTGGGGGAGCGGGGCAGTGCGTTCAATGGAACCGGCCCGGCCCACACCCCAGGAGCATCCGTGAGCACCGCAGTCATCAACGGCATCACCATCGACTACGAGATCGAGGGTCCCGACGACGGTGAGCCAGTGCTGCTCATCATGGGTCTCGGTGCCCAACTCGTTGTCTGGCCGCAGGGATTCGTCTCCCGGCTGTCCGATGCCGGCTACCGGGTGATCCGCTTCGACAACCGTGATGTGGGCCGGTCCTCTCGCATCGATGCCCCCATGCCGACCATTGGTCAGATGGCCGCTGCCTTCGTTGTTCCCCGCCGCGCCCATCCCGCCTACACCCTGGTCGACATGGCCGGTGATGCCGCAGGGTTGCTCGACCACCTCGGCATCGGCCGAGCCCACGTGGTCGGAGCCTCCATGGGGGGAATGATCGCCCAGGAGTTGGCCATCGCCCATCCCGAGCGGGTGGCCACCTTGACGTCGATCATGTCCAACACGGGAAAGCGCTTCAAGGGAGCTATCACCCCATCGCTGCTCCCGGCGTTGGCTCGGGCTCGTGCCGCCGGGTCCGACGGTCGGGAGCTCGACGATGTCGTGACCATCGAACGTCTCATCTCCGGCCCCCATTTCGACGAGACCGCCAGTCGGGCCCTGGCCGAGATCACCACGGTTCGTCAGGGCGACCCGGCCGAGGCTGCCGCGGGCCTGGCCCGCCAGACCATGGCTGTGGCTGTAACCCGCGATCGCACCGACGATCTACAGAAGCTCGACATCCCGACCCTCGTGGTTCACGGGCTCGTCGACAAGCTGGTCCGGCCGTCGGGTGGCGTGGCCACCGCCATGGCGGTTCCCGGAGCCCGCTTGGTCATGTACCCAGACATGGGCCACGACGTTCCTGCTGCCCGCCACGCAGAATGCGCCCACCAGATCCTGTGCAACTTCCGGCGTTCCCCGATCACCCAGACGGCTGCCGCTGAGGCCCTGACTGGTCACTAGAGTGGCCTGGACGTGAGCACCAACGCCTGCTGATCGGGTCGGTGGAAGGGCTCAAATCTATGTTGGTCGTCGACTTGGACACGGAACCGTCGGCCCGGTAACGTCTACAACTCGTTGCCGTCACGTCTTTCTGACTGGGCGGTGAACGTCGAATAGCTTCAACGCAACCGACGTCTGCGACGGCCCGGAACCCCGGGTACCCCGCAGCACAACCGAACAGGCGCTCCGCCGGGGATTCCCGAGCGGAGCGTCCGCGTGAACGGGCCCCGTTCCTCCGCGACAGGAAGACGCACATGGCAACCAAGGCAATCGTCGGCCAGAAGGTCGGCATGACACAGATCTGGGACGACCAGAACCGGATGATCCCGGTCACGGTCCTCCAGGTGGAGCCCGTCCGGGTGGTGCAGATCCGCACGCCCGAGCGCGACGGATACAGCGCCCTTCAGGTTACCTTCGGTCACAAGAAGGCCACCAAGCTCACCAGGCCCGTCGCTGGGCAGTATGAGAAGGCCGGCGTCGATCCCGGTGTCCGCCTCGTGGAACTGCGTCTCGACGACGTCAGCGGCTACGAGATCGGCCAGGAGATCAGCGTGTCGGAGCTCACCGACGGCGATCTCATCGATGTCACCGCGGTCAGCAAGGGCAAGGGCTTCGCCGGCGTCATGAAGCGCCACGGCTTCGCCGGACAGCGAGCCAGCCATGGTGCCCATCGCGTGCACCGAGCTCCCGGGGCCATCGGCCAGTGCGCCACCCCCGGTCGTGTGTTCAGGGGCAAGAAGATGCCCGGGCGCATGGGTGGCGAAAAGGTCACCACCCTCAACCTCACCGTCGTTTCGGCCGATGCCGAACGCAACCTGCTGCTCGTCAAGGGCGCCGTTCCCGGCCCCAAGGGTGGCCTCGTCCTCGTTCGTGACGCCATCAAGGGCGGTGCCAAGTGAGCAACCTCGACATCTTCACGCCGGCCGGGACGAAGGCTGGCTCCGTCGACCTCGACGATGCCATCTTCGGTCTCGAGCCCAACGTGTCGGTGATGGCCCAGGTCGTCACCGCCCAACTGGCCGCTCGCCGAGCCGGCACCCAGTCCACCAAGACTCGCTCCGAAGCTCGGGGCGGCGGCGCCAAGCCGTGGGCCCAGAAGGGCACCGGGCGTGCCCGGGCCGGTTCCAGCCGTTCGCCGATCTGGCGTGGTGGCGGTATCGCCCTTGGACCCAAGCCCCGCAGCTACAGCCAGCGCACCCCAAAGAAGATGGTGAAGCTGGCCCTGCGTTCGGCACTTTCAGACCGTGCCAACGACGGCAAGGTCCTCGTGGTCGATGCCTGGAACTTCGATGCCCCGAAGACCAAGGACGCTGCCGCGTCGCTCGTCGCCCTCGGCGCCAGCGGCCGGGTACTCGTGGTCCTCGGACGCGACGAAGCCGTGGCTGCCCGCTCGTTCCGCAACCTCCCCGACGTGCAGGTAATCGCCGTCGGCGAGCTCAATGCCTACGACGTGCTCGTAAACGACTACATCGTGTTCAGCCAGGCCACCCTGCCGGTGTCCGCACCGGCCGCCACCACCGAGGAGGCCAAGTGAAGAACTCACGAGACGTCATCATCGCCCCCGTGGTATCGGAGAAGAGCTACTCGCTCATCGAGGACAACGTTTACACGTTCCTCGTACACCCCGATGCCGCCAAGCCCGAGATCCGCAGTGCCGTCGAGGAGATCTTCAATGTGAAGGTCGCCAAGGTGAACACGCTGAACCGCAAGGGCAAGTCCACCCGGAACCGCAAGACCGGCAAGCTCGGTTCCCGCCCCGACCGCAAGCGTGCCATCGTCACGCTGGTCGAAGGCGACTCCATCGACCTCTTCAAGGAGGCTTGAGGACCATGGCGCTACGCAAGCGCAAGCCCACCAGCCCCGGCCGTCGTTTCCAGACGACCTCGGACTTCTCCGAGATCACCAAGACGACCCCGGAGCGCACGCTCCTGGTCGCCAAGCACAACACCGGTGGTCGCAACTCCTACGGCCGCAAGACCGCCCGTCACAAGGGTGGCGGCCACAAGCAGCAGTACCGTCTGATCGACTTCCGTCGTACCAAGGACGGTGTGCCGGCCAAGGTCGCAGCCATCGAATACGACCCGAACCGCAACTGCCGCATCGCCCTTCTGCACTACCTCGACGGTGAGAAGCGCTACATCCTCGCTCCCCGCAACGTGAAGGTCGGCGACCGGCTGCAGAGCGGTCAGGGTTCGGAGATCCGTCCCGGCAACGCTCTGCCCATGCGCTACATCCCCGTGGGAACAACCATCCACAACGTGGAGCTCAAGCCTGGAGGCGGTGCCAAGATGGGCCGCTCCGCCGGCACGAGCGCCCAGCTGGTGGCCAAAGAGGGCGGATACGCCACCGTGCGTCTGCCCAGCACCGAGATGCGCCGCGTGCCGATCGACTGTCGGGCAACCGTCGGTGAGGTCGGCAACGCCGAAGCTGAGCTGATCAAGATCGGCAAGGCCGGCCGCAACCGCTGGAAGGGCGTACGCCCCCAGACCCGTGGTGTGGCCATGAACCCCGTCGACCACCCTCATGGTGGTGGCGAAGGCAAGACCTCCGGTGGTCGCCATCCGGTGTCGCCGTGGGGCAAGGCCGAAGGTCGCACCCGCGACAAGACCAAGCCGTCCCAGAAATTGATCGTCCGCCGTCGCCGCACCCGCGGCTCGCGCCGGTAAGGCAGGAGAGCCCACATGCCCCGTTCACTCAAAAAGGGCCCGTTCGTCGACGATCACCTGCTCAAGAAGGTCGACGTCCTCAACAGCGCCAGCGAGAAGAAGGTCATCAAGACCTGGTCTCGCCGTTCCACCATCATCCCCGACATGGTCGGCCACACCATTGCCGTGCACGACGGCCGCAAGCACGTCCCGGTCTACGTGACCGAGTCGATGGTCGGTCACAAGCTCGGTGAGTTCGCTCCCACCCGGACGTTCAAATTCCACGCCGGTCAAGAGCGAAACACCCGAGGAGGGCGCTAACCATGGCTCAAAGCGGCACCAAGATCGCAGCCGTCCGCGAAACGCGGAAGGGCGCCGTCATCCACAAGACCAACGAGCGTCCTGGCACCCGTGCTCAGGCTCGCTACGTCCGGGTCTCGGCCTACAAGGCCCGAGAGGTCCTCGACCTCATCCGTGGCAAGCACGTGCAGGAAGCCGACGAGATCCTCCAGCTGGTGGAGCGTGACGCCGCCATCGTGATCCGCAAGGCCCTGGCCTCGTCCATCGCCAATGCTGAAAACAACGACGGCCAGGATCCCGACCACCTCTACGTGTCGGCCTGCTACGCCGACGAGGGCCCCACGCTCAAGCGTTGGCGCCCGCGTGCTCGCGGCCGGGCCACGCG
>JBDTBS010000059.1:0-7205 GCA_039924035.1 Aquihabitans sp.
GCACACCCGGTCTCGAGCAGTCGAAGCCGCTGCGGAAGATGGGTATGCACTCATCGCCGACCGGTCAACTGTTCCTGACCGACGTGCGCGTCGGACGGGATCGCCTGATCGGCGAGACGGAGGAGGTGTCGGCCGGCGGGCGGGACGGCGCCAAGGCAACGTTCGCCCAAGAGCGGGTTGGGGTCGCCGGCATGGCCCTCGGGATCATCGAGCAGTGTCTGGAACTGTCCGTGGCCTACGCCAGGGATCGGGTGCAGTTCGGCAAGCCCATCGGTGAGTTCCAGCTCATCCAGGACAAGCTGGCCCGCATGGAAGTGGCCCGCCTCAACGTCGAGAACCTGGTGTTCCGCACCATCGAGATGTCGGCCGCCGGCCACTCCATGTCTCTGGCCGAAGCGTCGGCCATGAAGCTCTACTCGGCCCGGGCTGCCACCGAGGTGGCCCTCGAGGCCGTCCAGGTCCTCGGCGGAAATGGCTACATGAGCGAGTTCCGGGTGGAGCAGTTGGCCCGCGATGCCAAGGTGCTCCAGATCTACGCCGGTACCGACGAGATCCAGATCACCCACATCGCCAAGGACCTCCTCCGCCGCTGACGGGTGGTCGGGGCCTCCCCGCCGGCCATAGTCCCAAAACCAGCGAAACGGCGTAGATTTTGGTCGCACAGCGACCAAAATCTACGCCGTTTCGTGAATTGCTGGTGATTTTGGAGATCAGACGCCCATGGAGCGCCCGATGATCTCCTTCATGATCTCGGTGGTGCCGCCGTAGATGGTGGCAATGCGCACGTCGGCGTAGGCCCGGGCGATCGGGTACTCGAGCATGTAGCCGTAGCCGCCGTGGAGCTGCACGCAGGTGTCGACCACCCGCTTGTGCATCTCAGTGGTCCACCACTTGGCCTGGGCGGCCTCTTCGGCGGTGAGCTCGCCGGTACCGAGGGCTTCGACGCAGCGGTCGATGTAGACCTGCGCCAGATCGATCTCGGTGCGCATCTCGGCCAGCTTGAACCGGCTGTTCTGGAACGACCCGACCGGCTGACCGAATGCCGTGCGGTCCTTCACGTAGTCGAGCGTCCAACCGAGCGCGGCCTCGGCTCCGGCCACCGCCGTCATGGCGATCGACAGCCGTTCCTGGGGCAGGTTGTGCACGAGGTGGACGAACCCCTGGCCCTCGCTGCCGAGCAGGTTGGAGGTGGGTACCCGGACGTCGGTGAAGAACAACTCGGCGGTGTCCTGGCTGTGCAGGCCCACCTTCTCCAGGTTGCGGCCCCGCTCGAAGCCCTCCATGCCTCGCTCCAGCACCACCAGGCTCATGCCCTTGTGCTTCAGGGTGGGATCGGTCTTCACCGCGGTGATGACAAGGTCGGCGTTGATGCCGTTGGTGATGAAGGTCTTCGAGCCGTTGACCACGTAGGTATCACCGTCACGGATGGCTGACGTCTTCATCGAGGCCAGGTCGGAGCCGATGCCCGGCTCGGTCATGGCCACAGCGGTGATCAGTTCACCCGAGCAGATGCCCGGTAGCCAGCGTTCTTTCTGCTCATCGGTACACAGCGAGGTGAAGTAGGGGATGCAGATGTCGTTGTGGAGGGTGAGGCCCAGTCCGGCGCCGCCGGCTCCGGCCCGCTGGACCTCTTCGCCGACGATCAGGTTGAACCGGAAGTCTTCGGCGCCACCGCCCCCGTCGACCTCGGGTACGTCCATGGCCAGGAACCCTGATGCTCCGGCCTTGGCGAAGAGCTCTCGGGGCACGATGCCGTCGGTTTCCCACTGGGCGATGTTGGGGGTGATCTCCCGTTCGACGAACTGCCGAAAGGCGGCCCGGAACATGTCGTGCTCTTCGGTGAAGATGGTGCGGCGCATAGCGTCATCATCGCATCAGTGCGCACCGCCCGGATCAACTCCGTTCGGACAAAGACGGTTTGGCGGCTCGACGCCGAAGCACCACCGGGTCGACCGGACGAGCCGGCCGGACCCGACCGCTGTGGTCAGGCGGAACTGGCGGCGTCGAGGGCTTCGGTGACGGGACGGTGGTCGTGACCCAGTGCCTCAGCGACGGCGGCGTTGGTGACCGCTCCGTCCATAACGTTGATTCCCTTGGCCAGGCCGGGATCACGTCGAGCAGCCTCGGGTAGTCCGTGGCGGGCCATTGAAACCAGGTAGGGCAAGGTCACGTTGGTGAGGGCATAGGTGGAGGTGTTGGGTACCGCACCCGGCATGTTGCCCACCGCGTAGTGCAGGACGCCGTGGCGTTCGAACACCGGATCCTTGTGGGTCGTCTCGTGAGAGGTGGCGATGCAGCCGCCCTGGTCGATGGCGATGTCGACGATCACGGACCCGGGCTTCATGGCCCGGACCAGGTCTTCGTCGACGACCACTGGCGCCCGGCCGCCGGCCACCAGCACCGCACCGATAACCAGGTCGGCCTCAGAGACCGCCCGTTCGACCTGACCTCGGTTGGAGGTGAGGGTGGTGACTCGTCCCCGGGCGATCTGGTCTAGGAAGCGCAGCCGGTCCACATCACGGTCGAGGAGGCTGACGTGGGCTTCGAGCCCAGAAGCCATCCATGCCGCGTTCCAGCCCACATTGCCGGCGCCGATGACCACGACGGTGCCCGGCTTCACCCCCGGTGCACCGCCGAGCAGGACACCACGCCCGCCGCTCGGCCGCTCGAGGAAGCGGGCCCCGATCTGCACCGACATCCGTCCGGCGATCTCGCTCATGGGGGCCAGCAGCGGCAGCCCGCCCTTGGCCGACTCCACCGTCTCGTAGGCCACGGCTGTGGTACCCGACTCGAGCAGCACGTCGGCCACCTTCGGGTAGCCAGCCAAGTGCAGATAGGTGAACAGGACCAGGCCGGGTCGCAGATAGTCCAACTCCGGGCCGTTCGGTTCCTTCACCTTGCAGATGATGGTGGCGCGTTCCCATACCTCGGCGGCAGCGGGAACGACGGTGGCCCCAGCCTCGGCGTACTCCTCGTCGGTGATGGACGCCGCCCCACCGGCCCCGGCCTCGACGACCACCTCGACATCGTGGCCACGTAGCTCGATCACGCCATCGGGAGTGAGGGAAACACGGCCTTCGTCGGACTTGATCTCGGTGGGAATACCCACCACCTGCGGGGAGGTCATCTCCATTGACTAACCGGTCGCCACGCTCCGCGCACAACGGGCCTGCCATCATCAGGCGGTGAACCACTATGCCGACCCGTCCGGACCGGTGCTGCCGGGGTTCGTCGTCGTGCTCGGTGGGGGGCCGGTGTCGGCCGCTCTGGCCTCCGTTCCGCCCGCTGACGTGGTGGTGACCGCCGACTCGGGTCTGGAAGCGGCGCTGGCTGCCGGGCTGAGGGTGGCCCACGTGGTGGGCGACTTCGATTCGGTCGATCCGGATGTACTGGCCGGAGCCGAAGCCAGTGGCTCCGAGATCCACCGCCATCCCGCCGACAAGGATGCCACCGATAGCGAACTGGCCCTTCGTTTGGTGACTCGATTGGCCGACGCCGGTGCGCCGGTCCGGGTGTTCACCACCACTGCCGCAGGACGGTTCGACCACCTGTTGTCCGACGTGCTGGCCCTGGGCGGTCCGACGCTGGCCGATCTGATGGTCACCGGTTTCGTGGGCGACGTGGTGGTGACGGTGGTGCGACCCGGACGTCCCCGAAAGGTCATGGGGCGAGTGGGGGAGCAGGTATCGCTCGTTCCCGTGCACGGTTCTGCCAGCGGGGTGTCGACCGAGGGGCTGCGATGGCCACTCGCGGATGCCGGCCTCCACGCAGGGACCAGTCGCGGCGTCAGCAACGAGTTGGCTGCCGACCAGGCCACCGTGAGCATCGACGAGGGTGTGCTTCTGGTGGTCCAACCAGGCACGGCTGCTCCGTCGGTGGTCCCTCGCACGACCGGGTACGACCCGAGCCCACATTGATTCGGACACGTCGAAGCCTGTTTCGCCCCACCCTGGTTCTGGCCAGCACACTGTGGTCATGGACGTCGTAGCGGAACTGGTGGCTCCGTGCTCGCCCGCCGAGCTCTACCACTGGGTCGAGGACCTCGAGCTCTACCCGCAGTGGTTGGAGATCGTGACCCGAGCAGTGCGACTCGACGACGATGTCTGGGAGATCGACCTGCGGGGCCGGCTTGGGCCCCTGGCCCGGTCCAAGCGACTTCAGATGGTCCGCACCGTCCACGATGGCGCCACGGCTCGTTTCGAGCGGGTCGAGAGCGACGGTCGGGACCACAGCCCATGGGTGTTGGAGGTGGTCGTGGCCCCGAACAACGAAGTGGACGGCGACGCTGGCGAACACTCAGAGGGCACCCACCTCCGCATGCACCTCCACTACGGCGGGGGCTTGTTCGGACCGGTGCTCGAGCGGCTCCTGCGCGACGAGATCGAACGATCTCGCGAGCGTCTGCTGGCCCTGGTCGGGGCCTGAAGCCAACTCAGGCCCAGGCCCGCCACCGTCCGCCCGACGACTCCAGGTGGACGTCCAAACCGAAGGTCGTGCTGAGCGTCGTTTCGGTCAGCGTGGCGCCGATGGGGCCAGCGGCCACCACTGCCCCGGCCCGCAGCAGCAGCGCATGGGTGAAGCCGACCGGTATCTCCTCGACGTGATGGGTGACAAGGACAGTCGGGGCCACCGACGGGTCGGCAGCCAGATCGGCCAGCCGACGAACGAGATCCTCCCGGGCCCCGAGGTCCAGACCGGCCGAAGGTTCGTCGAGCAGCAGCAACTCCGGCTCCGAAACCAGAGTGCGGGCCATCTGGACCCTTTGGCGCTCACCCGACGACAGGGTTCCGAAAGTGCGTTCGGCGAACTCAGCGGCCCCCACCCTCTCCAGGGCCAGCCGGGCCCGCTCCCGGTCGTTGTCGTCGTAGGCGTGCCACCACGGCTCTAGGGCGCCGTTGATGGCCGTCATGACCAGGTCGAGTGCAGGCAGCGCGGGACGGAGCTGGTCGGCCATCGCCGCCGATGCCACCCCGATGCGGGTGCGAAGCGTTCGCACATCGGTCCGCCCCAGTTCCTGACCGAGCACCCGGACCGTGCCGGACGTGGGGTGCAACCAGAGCGACGCGATGCGTAGCAAGGTGGACTTGCCCGATCCGTTGGGGCCGAGGACCACCCATCGGTCGGTTGGGCCCACTCTCCACGTCACGTCTCTCAGGAGTCGTCGACCGTCTCGGGTCAGGCTCACATCTTGAAGATCTAGAACCGGATCAGCGGTAGCGGTGCACGTCGACATCACGGGCGACGGTACCGGTCGAAAGCCGAGGTCAGCGTCTGGTGTACCGGAGGGGATCGGGCGCCCTTAGGGTGACGGCGTGAAAATCGGCATCCTCGGAGGAACCGGCCCCGCCGGAAGTGCGCTCGCCACCCGACTGGCCTCGGTGGGCCATCAGGTGACCATCGGCTCCCGGTCCAGCGACCGGGCCAGGGAGGTGGTCGACAAGTTGCTGGCCAAGTGGCCAGGACGGGACCTGGCCATAGGTGCCGCCGACAACAGCGGCGCATCCCTGGCCGACGTGGTGGTCATCGCCACCCCATGGGAAGGCGCGTACGGCACCGCCACGGCGGTAGCCGACAACCTCGACGGCAAAGTCGTCATCTGCATGGCCAATGCCCTCACCCGGATCGGCAAGGAGTTCCAGCCCCTCGTGCCACCACGTGGCTCGGTGGCCGGCAGCGTGCAGGCCGCGGTGCGTGACTGCCACGTGGCCGCCGCGTTTCATCACGTCCCGGCCAAAGAGCTCGGCGATCTCGACCATCCGATCGATGCCGACGTGCTGGTCTGCTCCGACTTCCCTCATGCCACCGAGGTGGTCTCACAGATCGTGGCCTCCATCCCGAACCTGCGTCCCCTGGATGCCGGCGGCCTCTCCCAGGCCACGCCGATCGAGTCGTTCACCGCAGTGCTGCTGCAACTCAACGTGCGCTACAAGACCCGGGTGGGCGTGAAGTTCACCGGCATCGCCGAACCGGCGTCGCCTCTCCAAGCGGGTGACAACGCCGGGGCCGGTGAGTCGTGAGCGGCAAGGTTGAAAACCCAACTGCCGACATTGCTCCGATGAGGTTGTACGACACCGCCCGTCAGGCCGTTGTGCCCTTCGAGCCTGGGCCGGTCGTCACCATGTACACCTGCGGCATCACGCCCTACGACGCCACCCACTTCGGTCATGCCGCCACCTACCTGACCTATGACGTGCTGCAACGACGTCTGCGAGACCGGGGCCACGAAACCCGCTGCGTTCGCAACATCACCGACGTCGACGACAGCCTCCTCGGCAAGGCCCGGGAGCTCGGTGTCCACTACCTGGACCTGGCCGCCGGAGAGATCGCTCGGTTCGACGACGACATGGACGCGCTCGGGCTCATCCCTAGCTGGAGCGAGCCCAGGGCCACATCGGCCATCGCCGACATCCGCGGCTTCATCGGCATGGTCCTCGACCAAGGCCATGCCTACACCGCAGGAGGGGCCGTCTACTTCGACGTGGGGACCTGGGACCGGTTTGGCGAGATCAGCCACTACGACCGGGAGGAGATGCTGCTCCTGGCGGCGGAGCGGGGCGGCAACCCCGACGACCCGAACAAGCGTGACCCCCTCGACTTCATCCTCTGGCAGCCGTCGGCCCCCGACGAGCCGTTCTGGGAGTCGCTCTGGGGCCCCGGTCGCCCCGGTTGGCACATCGAGTGCTCGGCGTTGGCGCTGCGAGAACTCGGTACAACAATCGACCTGCACGGCGGGGGCAGCGACCTGATCTTCCCGCACCACGAGTGCGAAGCCGCCCAATCCGAGGCCGCCACCGGTGAGCCGTTCGTCCGCCACTGGATGCACCAGGCCATGGTTCGCATGGACGGCGAGAAGATGTCGAAGTCGCTCGGAAACCTGGTGTTCGTGAACGAGCTACGCAAGGAGTGGGACCCCCGGGCCATCCGCCTGGTGGCGATGGCCCACCACTACCGCAACGAATGGGAGTGGAACGACACGCTCCTGCCCGCGGCCAAGGCTCGTCTGGATGCATGGATGGCGGCCGGGCCCGGCGACGGAGCCCTGGACGAGGTGCGCCTAGCGCTCGACGACGACCTCGACACACCGGCCGCCGTGGCGGCCATCGATCAGGCTGCAGCGGCCGGATCTGGCGTCGCCGCTGCAGCAGCGATTCTGGGCGTCGACCTCGCTGGATGACGAACGTCCTGCGGGGCCGTCTCTCGTGAGG
>JBDTBS010000060.1:0-8341 GCA_039924035.1 Aquihabitans sp.
CCCTACGAGACGTCGTCCAGAACCACCTGCTCCAGGTGGTGGCCATCCTCGGCATGGAGCCACCCGCAGGAGCCGACGCCACCTCGATGCGAGACGAGAAGGTCAAGCTGTTCCGTCAGATCCGCACCTTCGAGCCCGACCAGTACGTGCGAGGCCAATACCGCGGCTACGTCGACGAAGACGGCGTAGACGGCGGATCCGACGTCGAGACCTTCGTGGCCATCCGCTTCGAGATCGACTCGTGGCGCTGGGCCGGTGTGCCGTGGTTCATCCGGGCCGGCAAGTACATGGGGCAGACGGCCACCGAGGCCGTCGTCACCTTCAATGCCCCGCCCCGGCTGCTGTTCACCCCCGAGAACGCTCCCGAGCCCGGGCCCAACTACCTCCGTTTCCAGTTGGGCCGCCACGACGGCGTGAAGCTCCATCTCCACGCCAAGAAGCCCGGCGAAGCGCTCATCCCCGAACCCGTCGACCTCGAGGTCTCCTACGCAGAAGCCCTCGGCCCGCGCGAGGAGGCCTACCAGCGTCTCCTCGATGACGCCATGGAAGGCGATGCCCGCCGCTTCGGGCGCGAGGACGCAGTCGAACAGCAGTGGCGCATCGTCGAACAGGTGCTCGAACACCACGACCCCGTCCACCTCTACAGCGAGGGAACCCTGGGCCCTCGAGCTGCCGATGCCCTGGCCGACGACATCGGCGGTTGGCTCGAACCCTCCCCACCGGTCGACTCCGACTGAAGGGCCTGAGGTCGAACTCGGTCGGACGGACCGGTCAGGCGCAGTTGACGCAGCGCACCGCCCACGCGATGGCCTCACGACGGGCTTCGGGGATCGGTCCGCCGCAGCCGTCGCACACGCCGGCAGAACCATCGGCCAGCTTCTCCTGAGCGCGCCGCACCACAGCCAACTCGGCTTGAAGATCGTCGTGGCGGGCAACGTCGGCGAAGCGCTCGACGGCGATGTTGGTGCCCTCGCCGATCCGCTTGCCGAAGCCGAAGCCGCTGGCAGCCTTCACCGAGGAAGTCTCGATCTCGCTCAGACGAGCTTCGATCTCGGCCGCCCGGACGGCCAACACCGTGGCTGCATCTTCGGGTTCGGCGGATGGGTCTTCCATGCACAAACCAACGCTAAGCCCACCGGCGATGTTCCAACTCGTCCTATCCTGCAACCGGTTGGCCGGGCAGGCCATCCGTGAGAGTTCGTTCACCTCGCTGCCACTGGAGTGCCATCATGCCCGACATCACCGAGACCAAACTGCCGGGCGTCGGCGTTCGCCTGGAGTTCACCACAGAGTCGGGTGACCGCCTGGGCGTGCTCGTCCATCGTGGTGGACGCCGCGAGATCATGATCTACGACGAGGTCGACCCGGACCGCTGCACCTCGGTACTGCACCTGGAATCCAACGAGACCCAGGCGTTGAGCGAGATGCTCGGTGGTTCTCGCATCAGTGAGGTCATCACCGGCGTCGAGCAGGAGATCGAAGGCCTTTCGATCGACTGGCTGAACGTACCCGAGGGCTCCCCGTTCGTGGGCAAGAGCATCGGAGCGGGCATGTTCCGTACCAAGACCGGCGTCTCGATCGTCGCTGTCGTACGCGGGAGCGAAACCTTCGCCGCTCCAGGACCAGACTTCGTCCTCTCCGCTGGCGATGTGGCTGTAGCTGTGGGGACCTCACCGGGCATCAAAGATGCCCGGACCATGCTGCACCCGTGACGACCGTGCCATCCGTGCTGGCCATCACCGGGCCGGAGACCGCACAGGCATTCATCGAGGTGGGCGTCATCGCCCTGCTCCTGGCCGGGCTGGCCATGCTGGCCTCCCGCCTCGGGATCAGCGCCGTCCCCTTCTTCCTCATCGCCGGGCTCGGCGTGGGCAACGGCGGGCTGATCGATATCTCGGTGTCCGAGGAGTTCGTGTCCCTCGGTGCCGAGATCGGGGTGCTCCTGCTGCTCCTGGCCCTCGGGCTCACCTACACCAGTGACGAGCTCCGCACCGGGCTACGCAGCGGCGTCGTCCCCGGTGTGATCGATGCTGTTCTCAACTTCACCCCCGGCCTGCTGGTGGGCCTGCTCCTCGGCTGGGAGGTCCCCGCCGCCGTCCTGCTCGGTGGGGTCACCTGGGTCAGTTCGTCGGGCGTGGTCTCCAAGGTGCTCACCGACCTCGACCGGCTCGGCAACCGTGAGACACCTTCGGTCCTCAACCTGCTCGTGGTCGAAGACCTGGCCATGGCCGTGTACCTCCCGGTGGTTGCCGCAGTGATCGCCAGCGAGGCCGCCGGCAAGACCGTTCTCACCGTGGCCGTGGCCGTGGGCACCGTCGTGGCCGTGCTTTGGGTGGCGATGACCTTCGGCGATCGGATGAGTGCTCGTCTCGATCACGGCAACAACGAGGTCCTGTTGCTGGCCGTGGTCGGGTTCACCCTGCTCGTCGGTGGCCTGGCCCAGAAGCTCCAGATCTCAGCGGCCATCGGCGCGTTCCTGGTCGGCCTCGCCCTCTCGGGCCCGGTGCAGGAACGGGCCAGCTCGCTGATCGAGCCGCTGCGGGATCTGTTCGCCGCCATCTTCTTCCTGTTCTTCGCCGTGCAGATCGACCCCGGACAGATCCCCGGCGTGCTGGTTCCGGCAGTGGCCCTCCTGTTGGTGACCACGGTGGGGAAGATGGTCACGGGCTGGGTGGCGGCCAAGCGGACCGGGGCCAGCCGTCAGGGTCGTATCCGTGCCGGCACGGCGCTGATCGCCAGAGGTGAGTTCTCCATCGTGATCGCTTCGCTCGGCATCACCTTGGCCGACGGTCACGACCTTGGCATCGTTGCCGCGTCCTACGTGCTGCTCACAGCCGTGGTCGGCCCCCTGGCTGCCAAGCACGCCGACCGCATCAGTGCCGCCACAGCCCGAACCCCAACTCCAGCCGGCCTCAAAACCAGCGAAATGGCGTAGATTTTGGTCGTGTGACGACCAAAATCTACGCCATTTCAGTGTTTTGGATGGTTTCCCGGTCTAGGGGAGAGGGTCGGGGACGCGCTTCACTATGGCGGCAGCCATGGCGTAGGCCGCCTCTGCGGGGCCGATCTCGTCGGGTTGCAGCAGGTTGGCCATGATGCGCAGAACCCAGTCCATGAGGCTCCGGGAGCGCATGCCCACCCGGGTCAACTCTCGCATCAGAGCGGGCTGCCCGATGACCTTGGCGAACAGCCGGGCGACCTTGAAGTACAGCCCGTACTCGGCTTCGAGCATCTTCGGGTACTGCTGGAGGGCCATACCGTCGCCCGACAGCAGGGCCTCGCTCAGCAGGTCGGCCACCATCCGACCCGTCTCGTAGGCGTAGTCGATGCCTTCGCCGTTGAACGGGTTGACCGAACCGCCGGCATCGCCGACCACCGCCCAAGTGGGACCCACCTTGGGGCTGACCGAACCGGCCATGGGAATCCGTCCGCCGGTGGGCTTGGACACCGGGTTGTCGGGGTCTATGCCCCAGTAGTCGGGGGCGGTGGCCGCCCACTCGGTCATGAGGTGCGAGGTATTGACCTCTCGCCAGTCACGGAAGGTGGACAGCAACCCGATGCCGACGTTGATGGTCCCGTCGCCCACCGGGAAGATCCAGCCGTAGCCGGGTAGCGAGTTTCCGTTGCGGTCCCGAACGTCGAGGCAGCTCTCGATCCAAGGCTCATCGTGGAGCGGCGACTCGTAGTAGGTGCGGATGGCCATGCCCTGCGGGTAGGTCCGGTTGCGGGCTGTGCCGAGGGCCCGACCGAAACGAGAGTTGGCTCCGTCGGCCACCACCACGTAGCGGGCTCGGATCTCCCGGGTCTCACCGGTGGCCTTGTCCTTGACCACGGCGCCATTGACCAGACCGCCCTCCACGATGGGGGAGACAGCTTCGGTCTCCTCGAAGGTGATGGCTCCGGCGGCGGCCGCGTGTTCGAAGACGATCTGGTCGAGGTCCCGTCGCTTGATCACGAAGCCGTGATCGGGATAGATGGGGTGGTCGGGCCAGTTGAGCTCGATGGTCACGCCATGGGCCACGGCCCGCAACCCGGAGTAGCGGTGGTAGGGGAGCAGGGCATCGTAGAGACCCATGTCGTCGAGCTGCTTGACGGCACGGGGGGTGAGCCCGTCACCGCAGGTCTTGTCTCGGGGGAATCGCTTCTTCTCGACGCACACCACGCGGTGGCCGGCCTTCGCCAGCCAGTACGACGTCGCAGCCCCGGCGGGGCCGCCACCGACGACCAAGACATCGACACGATCGGTCACGGCCATGAAGGCTCCTGCGGGGGTGGTGGTGGGGCGCTGCCGGTTGGCATCGGCCCCGGATCAACCGGCGGCGGGTCAGCCGCCAGCGCGGGGGATTTCCGATACGTCTGGAGCACCTTCGCCCAGGGCGAGGGCCGCTTCGACCTCGGCGATGATGGCCTCGGGATCGGCTTCGAACCCTTCGACGGTGAAGCCCTGCTCGGTCTCGGGGTCGTAGGCATCGCCACCGAATTCGTTGCGGATGTAGATCGTCACGGCGGCGATCTCTTCCGGAGTGAGCGAGTCCTTGAACGGCGGCATGGATCCGGCCACCTTGGGGCGGTTGACGTCGCCATAGGTGTCATCACCGTTCTGACCTCCGGCGAAGCCGTAGCCGATCCAGTGGACCATGCTGAGCGGGTCGGCGAAGGTTTCGAGGGTGTGACCCTGGTTCAGTTGTGCTCCAGCGGGGCCGCCCGCACCATCTGGCGTGTGGCAACCCTGGCAGCCAGCAGAGCCGACGTACACCTCTGCGCCGAGGACCATCGGGTCGGTCGGACCCTGGCCCGCAGGCTTGACCGCGTTGTAGTAGATGAAGCCCCACAACGGCAGGAGCACCAGCACGGTGGCGGCCCAGTAGGGCACGCGCTTGCGACGCTTGGCCGCAGCGACCACGGCGATGTCGGGCACGGCCTTGGCTTCGCCGCCGCCCAGCGTGGGCAGGGGAGCGGGAGGTTTGGCGGAGGTAGGTGCGGCCGGAGCAGCTGGTGCTGCGTCAGCGGGTGCCACGGCAGCCGGAGTGTCGGCCGGCGCGTCGCCACCGCCGCTCTTGGCGGCACGGCGCTCTTTGGCACGCTTGAGCAGATGCTCGGGGATCTCGGTCACAACTGTCCTCCGCGGGCGGATTGAGGCACCCCCCACAGACAACCCGGGAGGCGGTAGGTGGCCACTGTAGGCGTCACTTCGCGACCGGAGCCAAGCGCAACGGGCCCGCCAACGCAACACCGTGCTGAGGTCGGTGGTCGGGCGAAAGCCGTGAGGGGCTGATGACGGTGGGGCTCCTCCCGTGGACCACTGCGTCCCGAGCGCTTTGCTGCTTCCCCAGAACGCGGGCGCCAGAGGGTCGCGTGTCCCCTGACGGCTCGTCGGTGGTGATCGACCGCGCTCGGACGCCGCCCCCTTCCTGTCGACTTGGCTGGCGTCCCCAGGCGGGGGAGGCGGGCGACTTGGTGCTTCTGCGGTGGTAGCGGGCCAGAACCGCTGACGTGTCTTGAGCGGGGTGCCATTTTCCGAGCAGACCGCCTACGGTGGACCTCGTGGATGCCCGCCGTAGGCCCCTGGGTTCCGGATCGCTCGAATCATCCGCGGGGTCCCACCTCGAAATGGGTGGCTCTGAGGGTCGCGTGCTAAACCTCTCATCGGAGCCGGTACCGACAACCCCGTCGTCATCGGCCCATCCGATTGTGATCAATTTCACGAGGAGACAAGAGGACCGATGATCACCGCTGCGTCGTTCGCTAGTGAGCTGTGGCATGTCATCTGTTCGATCGCCTTGGCGTTCGCCAACGTGGCATTCACCGGATCGTTGTTGCTCTCGATCGCCCTTGCCGCAGCCGTGATGATCTACGCCAAGCGTCGGCCCAAGGATGCTCCGCTCACCTGGGGGCAGGCCATGGCCGCGGCCATGTACGTCACCCTCGTGATGTTCTGGTTCTTCGGCGTCGTGCCCGACCGGTGGATGAACTACGCCGAAGGCGCCATGGCGATGCGCTCCGATGCGATTCTCGCTGGTGCCGGTTCCACGGGCTGGCTCCAAGATTTTCCGGTGGTCATCTCCAAGTCCACCATTGCTGACCTCGTCACAGTCAACATCTACATGCTCGGCCTCGCCGCCACGATGGTTATGTGGTCGGCTTGGCAGAAGCGTGGATCGAAGGTTGTCGACGAGGTCGAACGGTCCACGTACGGTCGTCCGCTGGTGAAGGCGTGAGGTCATGACGAAAACTGATGCCAATCCCCCGATGCCGGAGTTCCGCTCCGACTACGCGCTGGTAGAGGTCGATGCCGACTATCTGGCCAAGGCCGTAAAGCCGAAGCAGTTCATCCACATCGATCAGTCCGAGTGCATCATGTGCGAGGGCTGCGTGGACATCTGCCCGTGGAAGTGCATCCACATGGTGTCGCCCACGGCGGTTGCCGAAGCAGACAACACCGAGCTTCCCGGCATCGACCCCACGGATCACGTGATCTTCCTCATCGACGACGACGTGTGTACCCGCTGCGCGCTGTGCGTCGATCGCTGCCCCACCGGCGTGATCATCCTCGGCAAGGTCGGCGACCCCGATGCCAACGGTGACAGCCACCAGCGCACCAACACTCATGGCTACGGCTACGGGATGCGTCTCGGATGACCGCTAGAATTTCTAAGGCCGTGGGCCACCCGATATCCGCCGGCCCCCATGCCCGGGAGAACTGGTAACCGATGGCAAAGACCAAGCAGAACAAGGCTTCCGCCAAGCTCAACGACTTCACCAACTCGGTGCAGGGTTCGCAGGCCTGGAGCTCAATCTTCCGACCGGGATCGATCTTCCGGAAGGGCTACACCGACAGCCCTCGTAACCGGTCCTACGTGATCATGAACTCGGTGCTGTACCACCTGCACCCGGTGAAGGTGAAGCGACACGCCATCAAGGTCAGCTACACGCTGTGCCTCGGCGGACTCAGCTTCTTCTTGTTCATCCTGCTCACGGTCACCGGCATCTTCTTGATGTTCTTCTACCGGCCCACCGCGGCCCAGGCGTGGAACGACATCTACACCCTGCAGACCTCGGTCACCTTCGGGCTCCTCGTGCGAAACATGCATCGTTGGGCAGCCCACCTGATGGTGCTCTCGGTGTTCTTGCACATGGCCCGGGTCTTCTACCACGGCGCCTACAAGCCCCCACGTGAGTTCAACTGGGTGATCGGCATCGTTCTGCTGCTGCTCACCCTGCTGCTCTCGTTCACCGGCTACCTGCTCCCCTGGGACCAACTGGCTCTATGGGCGGTGACGGTGGGAACCAACATGATGGGTTACACGCCGGTATTCGGAAACCAAGTGCGCTTCGTGCTCCTTGGTGGCTCCGAGATCGGCACCGACACGCTCTTGCGTTGGTACGTGCTCCACGTGCTCATGCTCCCGTTCGTGATCGTGATCTTCATGGCCATCCACTTCTGGCGTGTCCGCAAGGACGGCGGCATCAGCGGACCGCTGTAGCCGAGGGAGGAACCGGATATGACTGAGATCCCAGAACACCTCCGCAAACGCGCTGAGGAAGCCCGTGCCAAAGCGGCCGCGGCCAAAGGCGACGGCGGTGGCGAAAGCACACCGGCGCCAGCCGAGGCCGCACCAGCCAGCGAGGCCGAGAGCAAGATTCCCGCCCACCTGTTGGAGCGGGCCAAAGCCGCCCGTTCGAAGGCCGCCGGCGCGTCCGGCGATGCCGGTGGTGGTAGCGACGTAGCCACGGCCCCGGCCGCTGGTGGCTCATCGGTGGCCACTGCAGCACCGCCCATTGCCGCTGGGCCCGGTGGTCACACGCAACGGTTGCTCACCGTGGTCAAGTCGGGGTCCATCCAAGACGTCAAGGCCAAGCCGCAAGACAAGGTCCACGTCTGGCCCCACCTGTTGTCCATCGAGTTCGTGGCCGCCCTCCTTTGCTTGGGCTTCCTGTTCATCTTCTCGATCTTCGTCAATGCCCCGCTCCTCGAGCAGGCGGACATCAACAAGACCCCCAACCCCTCCAAGGCGCCGTGGTACTTCCTCGGCCTCCAGGAAATGCTCGTCTATTTCGATCCGTGGATGGCCGGCGTCGTGCTGCCGACCATGATTATCATCGGCCTGGTGGCGCTGCCCTACATCGACTTCAACCGCGAGGGCAACGGATTTTACACCTTCAAGAAGCGCTGGTTCGCCATCACCACGTTCATGTTCGGCTTCCTGGTGCTGTGGGTGACGCTGATCGTGCTGGGCACCTTCCTCCGCGGTCCCAACTGGAACTTCTTCGGGCCGTTCGCCTATTGGGATCCGCACGTCGTGTTGCCGCTGAACAACATCAACGTCTCCGACCTGTTCTG
>JBDTBS010000061.1:0-2999 GCA_039924035.1 Aquihabitans sp.
ACCTGCGCATGGCCGCCTACCTGTACGACCGGGCCCAGATGGAAAGCCGCCTGGCCACGGCGCTGACCCGCTTCCCTGCGCTCGAGGACCGACGCAGTGCCCTCGCTCGTGACCTGGCGGGAGGCCAGCAACAGATGCTGGCCCTGGCCATGGCCCTCATCCACGAGCCTGAAGTGCTGATCATCGATGAGCTGTCACTCGGTCTGGCCCCGATCATGGTCGGCGAACTTCTCAAGACCGTGCAGGAACTGAAGGACCAGGGGCTGACGATGATCCTGGTGGAACAGTCGCTCAACGTCGCTCTGGCGGTGGCAGACCGGGCCGTGTTCATGGAGAAGGGGCAGATCCGCTTCGACGGGCCCGCCCAGGAACTGGTCGAGCGCGACGATCTGGCCCGGGCCGTCTTCCTCGGAGCGACGCCATGATGATCGACGCCCTGCTCGCCTTCCAGGTCCCCGGCCAGGTGGTCCTGAGCGGGGCCACGCGCGGGCTCTCCATCGGCTTGTTGGCCGTCGGCATCATCTTGATCTACCGCTCGTGTCGGGTCATCAACTTCGCTCTCGGTGAGCTGGGGGCGTTGGCGGCGGCGTTCTTCGTCCGGCTGGTCGTCAACTGGCACTGGAACTTCTACCTGGCCCTCGTCGTGTCCATGGCTGCAGGCGCGCTGCTTGGAGCCTTGATGGAACTGCTCCTGGTGCGCCGCTTGTCCCGCGCCCCTCGCGTCGTGCTGCTGGTCGCCACCATCGGTGCCGCTCAGCTCTTGTTGTTCGTCCAGTTCCTGCTACCCGACATCGCCAGCTACAGCGCCTTCCCGGTGGCCTTCACGAAGAAGTGGGACGTTGGAGGAGTCGTTCTTCGAGCCGATCACGTCGTGGCCCTAGTGGTGTTCCCAACCATCGCCCTGGTCCTGGCGTGGTTCCTGAACCGCTCGAAGACCGGCGTGGCCATCCGCGCTTCGGCCGACAACCCCGATGCGGCCCGGCTGGCCGGAATCAGTGTGAAGCGCATGTCGACCTCGGTGTGGACCATCGTCGGTGGTCTGGCCGCCGTGGTGGCGATCCTGGGGGCCCCGCTGGCCGGAGCCAACGTCGGCGGTACGACAGACCTGGGACCCGGCCTTCTCGTGCGCACCCTGGCCGCGGCCGTCATCGCCTCGATGATGTCGATGCCCAGGGCCGTGATCGCCGCCGTGCTGCTCGGCATCGGCGAGTCGGTGCTCTTCTACAACAACTCGGCCGACCCGGGCCTGATCGACGCCGCCCAACTCGTGGTGATCCTGGTTGCCGTTCTTGTCGTGTCGATGCGCTCCCGAGACTTCGGGCTGCGCGAGCGGTTCTCGTTCGCACCGCGGGTACGACCCATCCCTCCCCGATTGGAGCAGCTGTGGGTGGTTCGCAACCACACCCGAATCCTCGCCGGACTCGCTCTCCTCGCCGCGGTGCTGCTGCCATTCCTGGCCACCTCGCCATCCCGGCAGTTCCTCTACTCCCGCGTCGTCCTCACCGCTCTCATCGCGCTCTCGCTCACGGTCATCACCGGCTGGTCGGGCCAGCTCTCCCTGGGTCAGTTCGCCTTCGTGGGTCTCGGAGCGATGTCGACCTACGCCCTGGTGCAGCAACGGGTGGCGTTGCCGGCCGCCCTCGCGTTGGCCGTGATCATCACCGCTCTGGCCGCCGTGATCGTGGGGGCACCGGCGCTGCGGATGCGAGGGCCGTTCCTGGCGGTGACCACCCTTGCTCTGGCCATCGCCGCGCCATGGCTCCTCGGACAGGGGATCTTCGTCGACCCCGATCATCCGCAACCGCTTCTACGGCGGCCGGTGGTCGGTGGCGTGTCGCTCGAGTCGCAACGGACCTACTACTGGGTCTGCCTCGCGCTCTTGGCCCTGAGCATCGTGGTGGTGGCCCGGGTGCGCCGCAGCGGCCTGGGTCGGTCGATGCTCGCCGTCCGAGACAACGAGCAGGCGGCATCGGCCATGGGCCTCTCACCAACTCGCGTGAAGATGTTCGCCTTCGCCCTGTCGGGAGCGCTGGCCGGGCTCGGCGGCGGGGCCTTGGCCGGGCTGCTCGTGCAGTTCTCCCCGTCGCGGTTTGGGGCGGGAGAGTCGCTCACCCTCGTGGCCGTGGCTGTCGTTGGTGGCTTGGCCTCGATCACCGGAACCATCTTGGGCAGCATCTTCGTGGTCGGGCTACCGGCCTTGCTACCCGGCATCCCCGAGATCAGCCTGATCACCAGTGGTGCCGGCATGTTGATCCTGGTGCTCTACTTCCCCGGCGGCCTGGTGCAGGTGTTGTTCAACCTGCGTGATGGGTTGTTGGCCATCGTCGAGCGTCGTATGGCACCGGCCGAGGGATCCGCAGACAAGCCGGCGGCAACAGAGCGGCCGTCGGCCCCGTCGCTCCCGTCGCGGCCGAGGCAAGGCGACGAGACCAGCGAAGCCCTGGTGGTCGAACACGTCTTCGTCAAGTACGGGCTCAACAGCGTGGTGCGAGATGCCTCCCTCCAGGTAGGTCGAGGCGAGGTGGTCGGTCTCATCGGAACCAATGGCGCCGGGAAGTCGACGTTGATGAATGCCATCGGCGGTTTCGTACCGTGTCGGGGCAAGATCGCCGTGTTGGGAACCGACGTGAACGGGCTCTCAGCTCACCGCCGGGCCATGGTCGGGCTGGGGCGTACCTTCCAAGACGCCGCTCTGTTCGGCGACCTGACGGTTCGAGAG
Organism: Aquihabitans sp.; assembly: GCA_039924035.1. GTDB lineage: Bacteria > Actinomycetota > Acidimicrobiia > Acidimicrobiales > Iamiaceae > Aquihabitans. Next base: position 2,720 of record JBDTBS010000061.1, read on the forward strand.
ACGGTGGCCACCGCAGTGGAATCCCGGGGCCATGTCGGGTTCGTCTCGGTGGCCCTCGCCCTGCCGAAGGCCCGGCGGCTCGAACGGGCCAAGCAATCCCAAGCCGATGAGATCATCGACTTCGTCGGTCTCGGTCCGTACAGCCAGCGCTTCGTCAGCGAACTGTCGACCGGCATGCGGCGCATCGTCGAACTGGCCTGCCTGGTGGCCACCGATGCCAAGATGCTCTGCCTCGATGAGCCCACAGCGGGGATCGCCCAACGCGAGGCCGAGGCCTTCG
>JBDTBS010000062.1:0-6933 GCA_039924035.1 Aquihabitans sp.
AGGCCACGGTCTCGGGGCTAGGAGAGATAGCCAAGTTCTTCGGTGCCGATGTCGCTGTCATCCGGGAACTGTCCAGCGATGGTGGTTCTCTTCACGTGCTCCACCACTGGTCCCGTCTTCCCCACCATCGCCCCAACGGGCGGATCGAGGTGATGGAATCGGACTGGCTCATCGATGGCAAAGACCGGGCGACCCACCTGTTTCACGTCAAGGGCGAGACGCTGGGCTCGATCGCTGTCCCCCGAGAGATCGACGATGCCAACGCTGTGCTCTGGGCCCGTTTGGGACAGAACGGAGACCTCCGCGGCATCCTCGTGCTGAAGTGGTACGAGAGTCAGCCGGCCAGCCGAGAGGAGTCGCTGGCTCTGGTGAGCGTGGCAGCCGATGCCTTCTACGGTGCGATGCGACGTCGCGAGATCGCGTTGTTGGCCGAAGGTCAGTCAGAGGTGTTCGAATCGATCGCCCGCGGTGAACCGGTGGAATCTTCACTGGCCAAAGCCCGCAAGCTGCTGGCCCGCTCGACCCTGGGTGGGCACGTGGTTCTGCTCACCGCATCGGGCGGTGAGTTGATGATGGTCGCCGACGAGGCTCATCCGAACTGGCCTCCATGGTTCGCTCAACTTCCGATCGACCCCGACAACCCGTACGGCCGGGCGGTCATCTCCGGCGAGTCGGTCTCGGTGGTGGATGTGATCGGTGATCTCAGGTTTCGGGGTCCGGTCGTACCCGACCCCCGGTACCGGTCGGTGTCGGTCCATCCGGCGCGTTCACGCCGGGAGGGGGCGACGACGGCGCTGTTCGTGGTCTTCGGCCACCACTCCGAGGTCGTCAATCCGCCGCAGAGCGTGCGTGAATCTGCCGAACTGCTGGTGACGGTGGCACTGGAACGGGAGGCCGATCTGCGTCAATTGGCCCATGAGGCCACCCACGACTCGCTCACTGGTGTCGGCAACCGGTTGGCCTTGCTCGACCGGCTCCGAGTGGCCTTGGCTCGAGCGCAACGAAGCGACAGGCCGGTAGCGGTGATCTACTGCGACCTCGATGGCTTCAAGGCCGTCAACGATGAGCTTGGTCATGATCATGGAGACCGTCTCCTCGTGGAGGTGGCCCGTCGCATCAGTGCTGCGGTACGTCCAGACGACTCCGTCTCTCGGGTTGGCGGTGACGAGTTCGTCGTGGTGTGCGAAGACCTTGACGACTCCGAACAGGGGGCCGTGATTGCGCAACGGATCTACGCCACGGTCGAAGATACGCCGGTCGACCTCGGTGAGGAAGCTCGTCAGGTGCGGATCAGCGTTGGGGTGGCCTTGGCCGACCCTGAACACGATGATCCCGACAGCGTCATGCGGTCTGCGGACCGGGCCATGTACGCGGCGAAGGCCCGCGGTCGGGTTCATAGGAGAGCGGCGCGAACGGTCGACGTAAAGGCTCCGGAACCGGTGAGCCGGGCTCGACTCTCGGACCGCTTCCTCCGGGATCTTCGTTCTGCGGTGACCGATGGCGAGTTGGCGTTGTTCCAACAGCCGATCGTTCGTCGCGACGGCGTGCCCGTCGGTGTGGAGAGCCTGCTGCGATGGCCCCACGACGACTACCACGGTCTGGCGCCAGAACGGATCGTGTCGGCCGCAACGGAGATGGGCATGGCCGTCCAACTCGGTCACTGGGTGCGGACCGAGGCGCTCGCCGCGCGGGTCAACTGGCCGCGACCCGAAGGGTCTCGCACAGTGGTCAAGTGGCCGCCGGTTCACGTGAACGTGAGCGCGGCAGAGCTGGTGGCCCCTGGGTTCATCGACTGCTTGGTGGGTGATCTGCAGGCGTATGCCGTGGGACCCCGCGGTTTGGTGCTGGAGATAAGCGAAGCAGACCTGCACCGGACCGATGTGCTGGCGGTGGTCGACGACCTCCACCGGGCCGGCGTGACGATGATCGTGGATGGGGTGGGTCACGATGGGCTGGCCCTCACCGACCTGGCTGAGCTACCGGTCCAGGGCATCAAGCTGGGAAGGCCTCTGGTAAAGCGGCTCGACTACGACGAGGTGGCCGTCGAGGTGGCCCGGTCTCTGGTGCTGCTGGCTCACGGTCTCGGATGGCGAAGCCTGGCCGTAGGAGTGGAGACCCACCGCCAGCGGTCGGTGCTCTTCGGGTTCGGGATCGATGCCGTGCAGGGCAGAGCGGTGTCCATGCCGGTGAGCGAGGCCGATTTCGGGCGGTGGCTCATCCACCATGACAGCCTGCGCTGACAGTGATGTAGCGACGGGCTAGCTCGGGTCGTCCGTCGGGTCGTCGTCCGTGGGGTCTTCCGCAGCCCGATCTTCGACGGGTCGATCATCGACCGATGAGAGACCGATGTCGTCGCCGTTGGCGTCGTCGCTGCCGGTCGGGAGGATGGTGTGATGTTCACCGTCGGCATCGAGGGTCACGCGGGTCGTCCGGTACTCACCGGTCTCGTCGTCCCAGACCCGTCGGTAGGCGGTCTGGACCAACTGCTCACGGGGGACCGAGCCGGCTCCGCCGGACAGCGTGCCGAAGCGCAAGGTGAGGTAGGCAAGACCGCCGAGGGGGATCGGTAGCCAGAACTGGGCGAACCGCCAGGCCAACACTCCGGCCAATGCGATCGAAGGGGGGACTCCGAAGCCGGCGAGGGCCGCTGGCAGAGTGGCTTCCACCACGCCCAGACCGCCAGGGGTGATGGGAATGGCCGCCACCACCTGGGCGAGGCCGAAGGCCACGATGAGGATCACCGGATCGACCGAGGCCCCGAAGGCCCGCAGGAAAACCCAGAGCGCAGCAGCATCGAGCATCCAGTTGGCCGCGGCCCAGACCACACCGCGGCGCACGAGCTCGGGTTGCTGGGCCAGATCGTGGAGGCGGTCGGCGAGCTGGTGGACGAACCGTGCTGCGGTGTCCTCCTTCACGAACGGAATCCTGCGGGCGATGGCCCGCACCACACCCTCGGACCGCGAACGCCCCTCCATCAGCGACCACACGAGAGCGGCAGCCGCTAGGAGGAGTATCACTCCGATCAGAGCGGCCCACACGTAGGCCGTCTTGAAGCCGTTGAGGGGTATGGAGATGATCAGGAAGACCCACAGGATGGCGTTGAGCACCACCGCCGAGCCCAAGCCCACCGTGGCCATGGAGAACCCTGCAGCGGTCGGCGGGACTCCCAGCTGGGTGAACAGCCGGTAGCCCAGCGTGCCCCCGGCCGCTGACCCCCCGGGAACCACGTTGGTGACGGCTCGGGTGGCCAGCTGTACCCGGAAAACTGTCCACAGCCCGAGGCGGGGGGTGGCCGGCAGCGTGACCCGGGTGAGGACGGCATAGGCCACCAGCGCGGCGATCTCGAGACTGACGGCCAGCACCAGAAGGATCGGGTTGACCTGTTGGAGCTTGCGGGCGGTGTCCTGCTGTGCCGTCCACGACGGGATGACCACGTAGAAGAGCACGAACAGCATCAACAGGATGAGAATCGTCCGCTTCACCGTGCGGGCAGGAGCCGACCCGCGCCGGCCCGACGTGGTCGTCGGGCCCGGACCGTCTTCGGCTTCGGACGCGGGGGCGGAGGAGCTGATGGGCCCATTCTTCCCGAGACGGCCACTGCTTTGGCACATCCACCCCGGTCAGCACCCATCCCGGTAGGGCCGTCAGGCCTCACCGGTAGGGTGGATCCGATGTCTCAACACCCAGCTCCACACTCGTTGCTCGACGGTTTGAACCCGGTGCAACGTGAGGCCGTGACCCACGATGAAGGTCCACTCCTGGTGGTGGCCGGAGCTGGTTCAGGCAAGACTCGGGTGCTCACGCACCGCATTGCCCACCTCGTCGAGGAGGGGGTGTCGCCGTTCGAGATCCTGGCCATCACCTTCACCAACAAGGCCGCCCAGGAGATGAAGGATCGGGTTGGGGCCCTGGTCGGCCCGGTGGCCGAGAAGATGTGGGTGTCCACCTTCCACTCGGCGTGCGTACGGATCCTGCGTCGAGACGGCAGCCGCCTGGGCTACCCGTCGTCGTTCACGATCTACGACCAATCCGATGCGCTGCGGTTGGTCGGCTACGTGATCCGTGATCTCAACCTCGACCCCAAGCGTTTCCCACCCCGTCAGGTCCAAGCCATGATCTCGGCGGCCAAGAACGACGATGTCGGACCGGAGGCATACTCAGCGCGGGTGGAGATGATCTTCGAGCGCAAGGTGGCCGAGATCTACCGCGAGTACCAGGCCCGCCTTCTCAAGGCCGGGGCCATGGACTTCGACGACCTGCTGCGCAACGCCGTCGAACTGCTCCGCACCGAACCCGAGGTGCTCGAGCACTACCAGCGTCGCTTCAAACACGTGCTGGTCGACGAATACCAGGACACCAACACCGTCCAGAACGAACTGGTGGTCCAGATCGCCGGTGGCCACCGCAACGTGTGCGTGGTGGGCGACAGCGACCAGTCGATCTACAAGTTCCGCGGGGCCGACATCCGCAACATCTTGGAGTTCGAGAAGGCCTTCCCCGATCCCACCGTGATCGTCCTCGACCAGAACTACCGGTCCACGCAGACCATCTTGGATGCCGCCAACTCGGTGATAGCCAACAACCTCGGTCGCCAACCCAAGGAACTGTGGACCGCCGAGGGCGACGGTCAGGCCATCATCCGCTATCACGCCAACGACGAGGGCGACGAGGCCCAGTGGGTGACCCATGAGATCGCCAAGCTCCATGATTCCGGCGAGTTCCGGTGGGGCGACGTTGCGGTCTTCTACCGGACCAATGCTCAGAGCCGCGTAATGGAGGAACACCTCCTGCGGGCCGGCATCCCCTACAAGGTCATCGGCGGTACCCGCTTCTATGACCGGCGGGAGGTGAAGGATGCACTGGCCTACGTGAAGGCCGTGGTGAACCCGGCCGACGAGGTCTCGGTCAAACGGGTGCTCAACCAGCCCAAACGGGGCGTCGGCGATTCCACGGTGGCCCGCCTCGACAACTGGGCCGCCGGCCACGGTTACACGTTCATGGAAGCCCTACGCCGGGCCGACGAGGCCGGCGTCACCGGTAGGGCTCCGAAGGGCATCACCGAGTTCCTGAGCGTGATCGACGGCGCCGCCGAGGTGGTGGCCAGGGGCCCGGGCCCGCTGCTCGAACACCTGCTGGAACGCAGCGGCTACCTGGTCGAGCTCCAAGACGAGCATTCGGTGGAGAGCGAAGGGCGGCTGGAGAACCTGGCCGAGCTCGTCGGTTCCGCCCGCGAGGTGGAAGGGGTAGACGAGTTCCTCGAGCAGGTGAGCCTGGTGGCCGACGCCGACTCGCTGCCCGAAGACGACTCCCAGGTCGTGCTCATGACGCTCCACTCGGCCAAGGGACTCGAGTTCCCGGCGGTGTTCCTGGTGGGCCTGGAAGATGGTGTCTTCCCCCACCAGCGATCTCTCGGTGACCCCAACGAGCTCGAAGAGGAACGCCGCCTGGCCTATGTGGGCATCACCCGGGCCCGGCAGCGGCTCTACCTGAGCCACGCCTGGAGCCGGACCATCTTCGGCACCACGCAGCACAACACGCCCAGCCGCTTTCTCAATGAGGTGCCCGAACGTCTGGTCACCTCCATCGAAGGTGAACGGCGCGCTTCGCGCTCAGGGGCGTGGGCAGATTCGGTGGGTACCAATTCGTCCGTCTCGAGTTGGGGCGATCGCCCCCAGCGACAGAGCGGGATCTCCTCGGCCCAACGCCAGGCCAACCGGGACCGCATGGTCGACCAGGCCATCGCCGCCGGTCAGAACCCGGCCCCGTCAGCGGCTCCCGGCGGGGCCGGCCCCGCCGGCGGGTTCCGGATCGGCGAGGACGTTCTCCACGGCAAGTGGGGGGAAGGTGTGGTGCTCGACCTGCAGGGGAGCGGAGACAAGACCGAGATCACCGTGAACTTCCCCGATATCGGACAGAAGGTTCTCCTGCTGGCTTGGGCCCCGCTCAAGAAGATGTGAACCCGTCGGCGGATCACTCCGCCGGAGTGGTCAGCCCGCTGGTTCGGTTGTTGTGGTGCTGGCTGAGGCTCGGGCGTCGGCATTGAGGTCCACGTCGACGCGGCCGTCGGTGACGGTGACCTTGAACTGGGGGAGGTCCTTGCCATCGGCGGGAGCGGTGAGCTTCGGGTCGCACTTGGCTCGGAAGAGTTCCTCGTCGGCCTGCCATTCCCACGTGCAGTCACGGGCCCGGTCGATGGGAGCGGCCAGGAACGCCGACCAGCCCTTGTCGGGGTCGTCGCCGAGATGTTGGAGGATCATGTCTCGGTCTTGCCGGCCCGACACGTCGCCGTAGAGACGAGGACCGTCCTTGGCGATGCCAGCGGCCAACTTCTCGGCATTGCCGGCCTTGAATGTCTGGTCGCCGAGGCGGAGGTCGGGGCTGTTGCGGCCACCGATGGCCAAGGTGACCAGCCACAGTCCGAGGAACAAAGCGATGATGCCGACGCTGGCCACCAGCGCTGCTCGTCCGACGTGATTGCTGCCCGACGGGGCCACGGGGCTCATGGGAGGTCTCCTCTCGGTGAGATGGAATGAGAAGCGGTCACAGGCACCTGCCTAGTATCCCTGTCGTGGAGAGCGGTCAACGAGTCGTCGGGCACGTGGTTGGTGCCCGGTCTCGGAGCCAGTGGAAACAGACCGTTTCGGCATGGTTCTCGGCCACTCACCCCACGTTCCTGCCATCCGGTGCCCAGCATCGGTTCGGCGACGCCCAGTAGCGACCTTCCAGGAGTCCGAGTGGACCTTCTCGAGTACCAAGGCAAGCAGTTCTTCGCGAGCTTCGACATCCCGGTTTCACCGGGTGAGGCGGCCACCACCGTCGACGATGCCGTGGCCGCCGCAGACCGCATCGGATACCCGGTGGTGGTCAAAGCCCAGGTCCACGTCGGTGGACGGGGTAAAGCCGGTGGCGTGAAGCTGGCCGCCAACACCGAGG
>JBDTBS010000063.1:0-6047 GCA_039924035.1 Aquihabitans sp.
CGTCGCCCTCAAGAACCGCTTCGGCTACGACGATGCCCTCGACGTGGTCGGCGTCCACTTCGTCGGCGGTCTGGCCGGATCTCTCATGGTGGGCCTGTTCGCATCGCCCAACTACTTCCCCGAAGGTGTGGCCTCCATCAGCGACTTCAAGGCCGGATTGTTCGAAGGTGGCGGTTTCGGCCTGCTCGGCGAGCAAGCGCTGGCCAACGGGGTCACAATCGTGTACTCGTTCGCGGTCACCCTGCTCATCGCTCTGGCCATCAAGGCCACCGTCGGCATCCGTGTCGACGAGCAGACCGAGGTCAACGGCCTCGACCTGGCCGAACACGCCGAAACCGCCTACCACGGCGCCAACTAGGAGATCGACCATGGCCAAGCTCATCACCATGATCGTCAAGCCGTTCAAGCTCGACGATGTTAGATCCGCTCTCCAGGATGCTCGCGTCAAGGGCATCACCGTCAGCCAGGTGCAGGGGTTTGGTCGACAGGCCGGCCACACCGAGGTTTACCGGGGTACCGAGTACGACATCGATTTCGTGCAAAAGGTGAAGCTCGAGGTGCTGGTCGACGATGCCATCGTCGACCAGATCGTGGACGTGGTCACTGCCGCCGCCCGCACCGGCGAGATCGGGGACGGGAAGGTGTGGGTGACCACCGTCGACGAGGTCATCCGCATCCGCACCGGCGAACGAGGTAGCGACGCCATCTAGGTAGGCCCAGTTGCACCATGCTGGAGAACCCGTACCCGAACCCGAACCCGGAGACCGCCATGACCCTTGCCATTGACCTGACCGACCGGGTGGCCCTGGTCACCGGCGGGGCCCGCGGGGTGGGTCGGGGCATCACCGACCGGCTGTTGGCCGCCGGGGCGCGGGTGGTGGTGTGTGGGCGAAACACTCCAGACGACGGGGTGCTGCCCGATGGGGTGACCTTCGTAGCCGCCGATGTTCGCAAGCCGTCAGCGGTCGACGATCTGGTCGCCGCCGTGGTGGCCGAGCACGGTCGACTCGACATCTCCGTCAACAATGCCGGTGGCTCCCCGGGCACCGACGCGGCAACCGCATCTCCCCGCTTCAGCGAGAAGGTCCTCTCGCTGAACTTCACGTCGGCCCTCCACGTGGCCCAGGCCTCCAACCGGGTCATGCAGACCCAACCCTCGGGTGGTTCCATCATCAACATCGCCTCGCTGTCGGGCCTCCGTCCGTCACCCGGCACGGCCGTGTACGGGGCAGCGAAGGCGGGCTTGATCAGCCTCACCACCAGCCTGGCCATGGAATGGGCTCCGAAGGTGAGGCTCAACTGCGTGTCGGCCGGCATGGTGCGCACCGAGCTGTTCGAGGACTACTACGGCGGACCCGAGGGCGCAGGAGCAGTGGCCGCCACCGTGCCCCTCGGTCGAATCGCTGAACCTGCCGACGTCGGCAATGCCGTGACCTGGCTGGCCAGCGACCTGGCCGGGTTCGTCAGCGGGGCCAACATCGAGGTGCACGGTGGCGGCGAGCGGTTGGCGTTCTTCGACCACCAAGAGGGCTGACCGACTCGACGACACACCGCTGCGTTCTCGCCCGTCGAGGTTTCTGACGTACCATCAGAAAGTTCTAGAAGCTTTCCCGGAGATCACCATGACCACCAGGACGAGGGTTCCCGCGCTGGGTTCGGAGGGCTGGTTCACGCCAGACACCGCCGAGCCCACCCTGCTCGGCCAACGCTGCACCACCTGCGGCACCTATGCCTTTCCCAAAGCCGATTTCGGCTGCCCCAACCCGGCCTGCATGGGCCTGGAGTTCGACGAGGCCCCGTTGTCTCGTCGGGGCCAGGTGTGGAGCTACACCGATGCCCGCTATCAACCGCCGCCGCCCTACGTGGTCCCCGGCGACGAGCACGTCCCCTTCGCCATCGCCGCCGTCCACCTGGAGGCCGAAGGTCTGACCGTGATGGGACAGTTGGTGGCCGGGATCACCGTCGACGACCTGCATGTCGGCCAAGAGGTCGAGTTGGTTGTCGACGTGCTGTTCAGCGACGACGACACCGATCACCTCATCTGGAAGTGGAAGCCCGTCAACTCCGAGGAAGCCGACCGATGAGCAACAACGACGTGGCCGTCCTCGGCGTAGGCATGCACCCGTGGGGCAAGTGGGGTCGCAACTTCGTGGAGTACGGCGTGGCCGCGGCCCGCGATGCCCTGCGTGATGCCGGCATCGACTGGTCCGATGTCGACTTCGTCTCCGGGGCCGACACCATGCGCAACGGCTACCCCGGCTACGTGTCGGGGGCCACCTTCGCCCAGGCCATGGGTTGGAACGGCGCCCGAGTGGCCTCTTCCTATGCGGCCTGCGCGTCGGGCGTGACCGCCATCGAAGCGGCCCGCACCCGGATCCTGGCCGGCCTGTGCGACGTCGCCCTCGTAGTCGGAGCCGACACCACGCCGAAGGGTTTCCTGGCCCCCAATGCCGGCGACCGACCCACCGACCCCGACTGGCTGCGCTTTCGTCTGGTGGGGGCCACCAACCCCACCTACTTCGCACTGAACGCCCGGCGCCGCATGGACGTCTACGGGGCCACCAGCACCGACTTCGCCAAGGTGAAGGTCAAGAACGCGGCCAACGGACTGGCCAACCCCAATGCCCGCTTCCAGAAGGCCGTCACCGTCGACGACGTTCTGGCCAGCCCGATGGTGGCCGACCCGCTCCACCTGCTGGAGATCTGTGCCACCTCCGATGGCGGCGCTGCCATCATCCTCACCTCGATGGACTACGCCCGGCGTCACGCCGGGGCGAGCGGGTCACCAGTCCGAGTGGCCGCGGTGTCCACGGTGACGCCCACCTACCCGAACACCATCATCGACCTGCCCGACATGGCTACCGATTCCACCGCAGTGGTGGCCAGCCCCGAGCGTCGGTTCAAGGAATCGATCGCCTTCGCGGCCTACGAGGAAGCCGGCATCGGCCCCGAAGACCTGTCGTTGGCCGAGGTCTACGACCTGTCGACTGCTCTCGAACTCGACTGGTATGAAGACATCGGTCTGTGCGAGCGAGGCGATGCCGAGAAGCTGCTCAACGACGGCGCCACCCAGATCGGGGGCCGCATCCCGGTCAACCCCAGCGGCGGTCTGGCCTGCTTCGGTGAAGCAGTACCGGCTCAGGCCATAGCCCAGGTCTGCGAGGTCACCTGGCAGCTCCGTGGCCAGGCAACAGGCCGTCAGGTCGAGGGGGCCACCTCAGGCATCACCGCCAACCAGGGCCTCTTCGGTCACGGTTCGGCAGTCCTCCTCCTCCGCTAGCCCCGCTCGGGCTAGCGGAGGGCGGCGTAGTGGCGGCGGGCCTCGTCGAAGTCTTGGCGGCGTTGTTCGAAGGTGGCCCCGAGGCCGACCAGGGCTATCCCGACCAAGCCCAGGCTGATCCAGCGAGGAACTTCGGCCACATAGGGCAGCAGGGCCTGAAGACCAAGCACGGCAACGGCAACCCCACCCACGTCGACGAGAGCCCGCCGACGCCACACGGCTCCGGCAGCCAACACCACAGCGCCCACCCCCAAGCCCACGACCTGCCGGGTGAGACCGGGATCTCCGAGGGCGATCATCGCCGTGGGCCACAGCGCTATGGCCAACGCAGGGCCTTCGAGCGACCATGACGGACTCTCCCGCATTCCGGGACCGACCTTGGCCACCAGCAGAGCCAGGCCGGCCACCAGCAGAGCCAGGGGCAGCGTGTAGGCCTCCATGACGCCAACCGATGCTTCGGCCAACCTGAACCAAACGAGCACCAAGGCCTCGGCTCCGGCCAACGCGGCCCACCACCCGAGGGCGACTTGCGAACGTCGACGAATCGCGGCCACCAACCAGGACGATGCACCGACGGCCAGAGCCACGCTGAGCGGACCGACTGGGATCGTGTCGGTAGCCCCACCGGTCGTCAGAGCGAAGAGCGCAGCAACGTGCCAAGTGGGCAGAGCCAAAGCCGTCACCAGGAGCACTAGTGACTTCGTCGATGGGCCATCGGGCCCGGAGGTGTCCCCCACCGGCAGAACGGTCATGCCCGCGGCCGCAGCCAAGGCGGAGGCCGCCACCGCCCACGACCAAGAGGCCCCAACGGCGTAGACCACCAGTCCGACCTCCATCACCAAGGCAGTGACAGCCACGGCTGTGGCCGGACCGGCGATCACGGTGTCGTTGGACCGCAAAGACACCACGACCACGATCGAAGCAAGGACGAGGGCCGCCGCCACCGCCGCCAGCGTGAGCGGTTGCGTTCCCAGCGCCCAGGTGCCAGCCACCGTCAGCAGCGCCGCCGCACTCACGAGACCGACCGGTCGGGGTACGTCGACCGCAGTGGGCCAAACCGTCATGGCCACCATGAGCGTGGCCGCCGCGATGAGCAGAAGGGTCATCGGCCCCACCGCCATCCCTGCCAGCGGTGGTACGGCAACCAGTAGGACCACACCGGCGCCCGCCACCATTGCGGGGGCGTCAGTACGTCGACGCAACAGCGGCTGGGTGAGCGACGTGACGGCCACGGCCACGACCATCACCAAGACCGATGCCGGGTTGGAGCCCACGGTCTGATGGCTGGCCTCGCTTCCGATCCGGCCGATCACCGGCTGGGCATCGAATGAGGACGCCCAGACCGGGTCGGCGGCCGCCCCAGCCGCGTTCAAGACCGCCAACAGTCCAACGATCGCTGGGAAGGCGGCCAGCCCCACCAGCATCCAGCACATCGGCGCCAACGCTTCACGCCGTTCCCCACCGAAGCGATCGACGGTCACCGCAGAAAGTGCTCCGACCACAGCAGCAGCCGGCCAGGCCACCGCCGCGGTCAGCGATCCCATCAGAATCACCACGATGGCCAGTAGGCCGGCGACCAATGCCGCCACCGCCGGCACATCACGGCGCTTCGAGGTCTCGGTCCACGCCCACGACATCCAGGCCGCGGCCACCGCCAACGAAGCCAACCCGGCGACCAATGACCACATGACCGAGGCAGTCAGGTCTCGGTCGCCCACCATCGAGAAGGTGGCTACCGCGGCCCAGGACCAAGCGGCCAGGGCACCGGACCACCACACGAGGGTGGTTCCAGATCCTGGGGCCCGGCGGGCCACCACGCTGCCCACCACCCCGGCCTGTGCGGCCACGATCGCCACCTTGGCCCAGGTGGGCAAGGGGGCCAGTGCCGTCCAAAGTGGCAGCGCGAACTGGACCAATACAGCTCCGAGCCATTGAGGGCTGCGTACCGATACCGCCCGTCCGAACGCGAGGGCGGCGCCCCCGATGATCACGATGACCGCAGGCCACCACGTCCACGAACCCAAGTTGTCCCAGGTCCGGTCGGCGACGGCCACCAACCCGGCTGTGATCCGGGTGGCCTGGGCCACGAGTGGACCCATGAGGACGGTGAGCACGCCGAGGGCTTCGGCGGTACCGGTCAAACCCCGCCTGGCCGCCCGGTCGGTTCCGAAGCCAGCGGCCAGCGTCAGGCCGATGAGAAGTGCCCCCTGCCCAAGCGGTCCGACACGGCTCCAACTGACGGCCGCGAAGACCAGGGCAGCGATGACCAGGAGGGCCGTACCCAAGGTCAGGAGGATGGACGACACCTGCGGCCCCGAGGCCGCCGGAATCGGCATAGCCCCGTCGGGGTAGGCGCGGCCTGGTGGATGTGGAGCCAGGAACGGCGGCAGGTCCTGCGGTGCCGGCAAGACAGGCGGCGGCAGTCCAGGCCCGTCGGTGGGTAGCGAACCCGCAGGGACCGGTGGTGGCGGCGGAGGGGGCGGTGCCCAACCAGGGAGCGGCGCCGGTCTCTGCGGAGACCGACGGGCCTCCTTGGCCAGACGGGCCAGCACTTGGTCGCGACGAGTGGCCAACTCGTTCAGCTGCTCTTCGACCTCAGCCAGTTCCCGGGCCGTGGGCCCGTCGAGGTCGGCCCCACAGACCAAGCAGCGGGTGCCGATGATCTCTGACCCGCACAGCAGGCAACGCGAGGGTCCGCTCATCTCACCCGCATCCTCCCAGAAATACTGAAACGGCGTAGATTTCGGTTGCCTGACAACCAAAATCT
>JBDTBS010000064.1:0-3385 GCA_039924035.1 Aquihabitans sp.
AGTGGGCTCGAGCCCGGGCCGGATCGGTCGTGGTGGGGGCCCGAGCCGCGGCCTGGGGCCCGGTCACGCCCCTAGGTCGGATCGTGGTTCTCGACGAGCACGACGAGGCCTATCAGGGTGAGCAGACTCCCACTTGGAATGCCCGGGAAGTGGCGATCGAGCGGGCCCGGCGGGCGGGAGTGCCGTGCCTGCTGGTTTCGCCGACCCCGTCGTTGGAGGCCCTGCGATGGGGCGAACTGGTGGAATCGCCGAGGCCAGTGGAGCGAGCCGGGTGGCCGCGGCTCGACGTGGTCGACCAGCGCGAGCTCGACCCCACCCTGGGTCCGTTGTTCTCCCCGGCACTGGTGCGCCTCGTGCGCAGCGGGCAGCGCGTGCTGTGCATCCTGAACCGCACCGGCCGAGCTCGGATGCTGGCCTGTGCGTCGTGTGCGTCGTTGGCCCGGTGCGGCGCCTGTGATGCTGCGGTAGGTCAGGCCGACCGCAGCCCCGATTCTGACGACGGCGGGCCGGACCAGCTGGCCTGCCGCCGTTGCGGTACCGAACGCCCCGTCGTGTGCTTGGACTGTGGCAGCACTGCGTTCAAACAGCTGCGACTCGGCGTGAGTCGGGCACGCGAAGAGCTGGAGGTCTTGGCCGGCGTGCCGGTGGTCGAGGTCACCGGGGCCCAAGAGGAGGCCCCGGACCTGGGCCGCGGCGGACTGGCCATCGGGACCGAGGCCCTGTTGCACAGGGTCCACCAGGCCGATGCCGTGGCCTTCCTGGACTTCGACCAGGAACTCCTGGCCACCAGGTACCGCACCGCCGAACAGGCCCTCGGCCTGCTGGCTCGCGCCGCTCGCACCGTTTCTCGCCAACCGGCCAACAAGGGCATGATCCTGATCCAGACCCGGACACCGGATCACCCGGTGCTCCAGGCGGCAGTACACGCCGATCCGACGCGGTTCAGCGCCGATGAGGCGGCCTTGCGGGCCGCACTCCAACTTCCGCCTTCGTCGGCCATGGCCGTTGTTTCCGGTACTGGTGCAGCAGCGTTCATCGAGTCGTTCGGACAGCCAGGGTCCTTGACGGTGCAGGGCCCCGTCGACGGAGCCTGGCGGCTTCGCGCCCCAGATCACCAGCTGCTGTGTGATGCTCTGGCGGCCACGCCCCGACCCCCCGGGCGGCTCCGCATCGAGGTCGACCCGCTGCGGATGTGATGAAGGGACGCCTGCCCGCAGCCGATCAGGTCGACGGCCATCCCTGGCGTCGGGCCTCGTAGAGAGCGATGGACGTGGCGGTGGCCACATTGAGCGATCCGATGCGCCCCAGTTGAGGGATGAAGCCCAATCCGTCGGCACCGGCCAGCACCGCGGCGCTCAGGCCGCGGTCTTCGTGGCCCACGGCCAGACACACCGCACCGGTGAGATCGACAGCATGGATCGGTACCGCGGCATCGGCCAGTTCGATGCCCACCAACCGATAACCGGCAGCCTTCACTGCGGTCACAGCCTCTGCCGGGTCATCGACGTGGTGGAAGGTGAGGAAGCGCTGCGATCCGAGCGCCGTCTTCTGGGTACCGCCCTCGGTTTCCAGAGCGGTCTGTCCGCTGAGCCACACATCGTCGACCCGCATGGCGGCGGCCGTGCGCAGGATGGAGCCCACGTTGTAGGGGGTGGCCACCGAGTCCAGCAGCAAGGCCACCCGTCCGGAAGCCTGACGACGCCATTCGCGGTGTAGACGCTTCAGTTCGGTGCTGCCCAGCGACCGGCTCATGTCCCGGCTTCCCCGGCCGGCGAGTTCGACTCGGGAGCAGCCGTAGGCGGGGCCACCGTGGACCGCAGTATCCGGTAGCCAGCACGCGAAGTGAGCCGTTCGGTGGGCCACCCGCCCTGGTCGAGCCAGCGGGCCAACGAATCCGAACCGAGGTTCTTGTTCACCACCATGGTGGCGGAGCCCTTCGTCGGGTCGAGTCGATTCAGCCAGGTCTCCAGCAGGTCGTGGAGAGCGGCCTTGCCCACCCGGATGGGGGGATTGGACCAGATCTGATCGATGGCGAGATCGGCCGGGAACTCGTCGGGGGCAACCACCCGGATCCGATCACCCATGCCGTTGGCTTCGGCGTTGGCCCGACACAGATCTCGGGCCCGCTCGTTCACGTCGACGGCCCACACCACCGTGTCGGGATTCGACCTCAGGGCCAGGGCAATGGCCACGGGCCCGTAGCCGCAGCCGAGGTCGACCAGCGTGGTGGCTCCTTCGAAGTCGAACGGCTCGGCCAAGAGGATGCGGGTACCAGGATCGACCTGGTCGGCGGAGAACACCCCTCGGTCGGTCAGCAGCGGGAGCAGGCGACCCTCGGGGAGCACCAGGTCGATGGTGCGACGGTCAGATGCGCCCGACGGCTTCGAGCTGAAGTAGTGGTCGCCGTGGTCGGGCTGGGTTGATGGCACCGGGCCGACGGTAGCCTTGACACCATGGCCACCTACGAGATCAGGACGATCGGCGATCCTGTGCTGAAGCAGAAGGCCGCCGAGGTCACCGACATAGACGGCAAGATCGCCCGCCTGGTCGACGACATGATCGAGACCATGTACGAGGCCCCTGGCGTGGGGCTGGCGGCCCCGCAGATCGGCGTGCAGAAGCAGTTGTTCGTGTGGGACCTCAACGACGGCACTGGGGCCCATGCCATGGTCAACCCTCGCATCGTCGAATCCGAAGGCGAGTGGACCTATGAGGAGGGCTGCCTGTCGGTACCCGGCCTGTCCTGGGAGATCGTCCGCCCGAACCACGTACACGTGGTCGGCGTCGACCTAGAGGGCAACGACGTGGAGTACGAGGCCTCCGAGCTCGAAGGTCGGATGTTCCAACACGAACTCGATCACCTCAACGGTGTCCTCCTGGTGGAGCGGCTCGACGACGACCAGGCCAAGGCGGCCAAGCGTCAGGTGCGCGATCTCATGCTCGGCTTCGGCCCGGTGGAAGAGCCGGCGCCTCGCCGCGGGCTCTCGTTGCGCTGACCGCCCCGTGACCGATCCCGTCGAAGAGCGGCCGCTGCCGCGCCCACCGGCCCAGCCCCGCCGCCTCGTCTATTTCGGGACGCCGGCCATGGCTGTGCCGCCGCTGGTGGCCCTACACGATGCCGGGTTCGAGATCGCCCTGGTGGTCACCGGAGAGGACAAGCGACGCGGGCGCCGGTCCGAACCCGAACCGACACCGGTGAAAGCTGCCGCTCTGGAGCGGTCGATTCCCGTTTCCCACGATCTCGAAGATGTGCCGGGCGTCGGTGCCGATCTCGGCGTGGTGGTGGCCTTCGGCAAGATCCTGCGCCGCCCCCTCCTGGAGCAACTCCCCATGGTGAACCTCCACTTCTCGTTGCTACCTCGGTGGCGCGGCGCGGCTCCCGTCG
>JBDTBS010000065.1:0-3258 GCA_039924035.1 Aquihabitans sp.
GGCCGAGGCCACCCGGGTGGCCCAGGTATCGGAGCTGTCGGCGGGTATCGGCAAGGGCGAGATGCGCGACCCCGACACCGACAAGATCACCGCTCCGATCGAGGCGGCGGCGTTCTCCAGCCAGATCTTCACCAACAACGTCCGCGTCTCGTTCGTGGCCTTCGCCGGCGGTCTCACCGGCGGAGTCGTCACTTTGATAAGCCTGCTCTTCAACGGCGCCATCCTGGGCCTGGTGGGTGGCTTGGCCACCCAAGGCGGTAACGGCGAGTCCCTGTGGCGCCTGGTGGCCCCTCACGGCTTCTTGGAGCTGTCGCTCATCACCGTGGCCGGTGCCGCCGGGTTCCGCCTGGGCTGGGCGCTCCTCCGTCCGGGTCACCGCACCCGGGCGGCGGCCATGGCCACGGAGGGCCGGGCCACCGTGGAGATGGCGTTGGGTACGGCGTTGTTGCTGGTGCCTACCGGTCTGGTGGAGGGCTTCGTCACCCCGCGAGGCCTGTCGCTACCGGCTGCGCTCACCGTTGGCATCGCCCTCGGGACGGCGTTCTGGGCCCTGGTGATGTGGCGAGGTCGACCCGCGTCCATCGAACCGACGGCCTGACACGAACGGCGAGGGCTCCACGTCAGAGACGGGCCTTCGACTTCAGGCGCAGATATGCCGACACGCAGGCCGACGGCAAGGTATCGGCATCCACGTCGACGACCACGGCGCCGGCCCGGCTCAGCCGGTGACGGACCGCGGTGCGCTCGTCGAGCAACGCGGTGGCCACCGATGCCACGTGCAGGTCCCGCGACGTCTCCGGCATGGCGGTGACGGCAGCAACGAGGTCGGGGTCGACCACACCGGCTACCAGGACGGCATGGCGACGTACGAGAACCGGTAGCGCATCGAGCAATGGAGCCGACGCGGCATCGTCGAGGATGTCGGTGAACACGATCACCAGTGACCGTTTCATGGCGGCCACCGCACCGAACGCCGCATCGTGGTTGCTGTCGACCATCACCGGCTCCAGGTCGTCGAGCGAACGCACCAGGTCACCAGCGCTGGCCCGCCGGGGACGGATCACCCGTCGAACCTCACCGTCGAACACCACTGCTCCCACCCGGTCACCGACAGCGTCGGCCACCGCCGCCACCGCGGCCACCGCGTCGAGGGCCACGTCGAGCCGTGTGCGATCGCCTACCGGTGACGCCAGCAGCCGGCCGGTGTCGATCAGGCACCACAGGTCACGTTCGGTGTCTTCGCGGTATTGGTTGACCATGGGTCGGCCGGTTCGTTCGGTGGCCAGCCAGTTGACCCGGCGGATGTCGTCATCGGGGGTGTAGTCCCGGATGGTCTCGAAGTCGGTGCCCAGGCCAAGAGGACCGGTGCGGGTACCGGGGTCGCGGAACGTGCCCCGGCGGACGGCAGCAGCCATGCGCCGGGCCCTGGGCAGGTCGGCATGGGCATCGACGGTGACCGGTTCACCGTGCTGATGAACCCAGTGGGCCAGGCGCAGCACCCCGGTGCTTCGGGTGACGGCGGCCCCGATCACATTGCGACCACGGGTGAGCGAGACCACGGTGCCGTCGAGCCCTCCCGGACCCTGCGACGGCTCGAAGCGAACCTCAGCGGTCTGCGGTTGGCGCACGTCGACGGACACCCCGGCTGAGGCCATGACCGTCACCGAGAACGGCACCGCCCGACCTCTCACCAACTCGACGGGCAAAGTTCGCGCCACCGTGGGAGGCCGACGGATGTGCCAGGCATCTACGGCGAACACGAGAGCCACCACGGCCAACATCCCAGCGGCCACCTCCACTGGCAGCCACAGGGCGCTGAGCGCAGCCGCGGCCATCAGGGCGACGGTCAACCGGGTAGGGCTCACCGGGGAACGGGCACCGCGGCCACGGCATTGGCCACAACGGCATCAGGGGTGAGCCGATCGAGCTCGGCCTCGGGGCGCAGCACCAGGCGGTGGCGCAACACGCTCGGCGCCACCCGGATCACGTCGTCGGGGATCACGAAGTGGCGGCCCCACAGGCGGGCCGAAGCCTTGGCCGCTACCAGCAGGTGGACGGCGGCACGGGGGCTGGCACCGACCTCGACACTCGGCAGGTGGCGGGTCTGGCGGATGAGAGCAACGACGTAGGCCGTCACCTCCTCGGTGACCGCGGTGGCATCGACCTCGGCACGAGCGGCCATCACGTCATCGGCATCGACCACGGCCCGCACGTCGGCGGAGCCAGTGGGCACCAGACCATTGCGGCCGAGAGCTAGCAGCGCCCGTTCGTCGGTTTCGCTGGGATAGTCGACCAGCACCTTGACCAGGAACCGGTCGAGCTGGGCTTCGGGCAGCGGGTAGGTGCCCTCGTACTCGATGGGGTTCTGGGTGGCCACCACCAGGAACGGCTGCGGCAGGAGGTGCCGTTCGCCGTCGACGGTCACCTGCCCCTCCCCCATCGCTTCGAGCAGTGCGGCCTGGGTCTTGGGTGGGGTGCGGTTGATCTCGTCGGCCAGCAGCACGTTCGTGAACACCGGACCGGGCCGAAAGACCAGTTCCCGGTCCCGCAGGGCCATGGTGCCGGTGAGGTCCGACGGCAGCAGGTCGGGGGTGAACTGGGCCCGTCGGAAGTCGAGGCCGAGCGCCTTCGAGAAGGTGGAGGCCAACAGGGTCTTGGCCACCCCGGGTACCCCTTCGAGCAGCACGTGTCCGCCCACCGCCAACGACACCAGCAGAGCATCGACGGCATCGGCCTGGCCGACCACCACCTTGGCCACCTCGGTCTGGAGGCGCTGGCGGAGGTCTTGCAGGATGGCCGGGGACGGCTGATCGGTCACGGTTCGGTTCCTCGTCGGTGGTTTGTGATCGGGACGGTATCGGTCGTCGGGCCAGGGCTGATGCCACGAGCGGCCCGCTGTCCGCGGGCCACCTCAGCTCCCAGGGCCAACGCTGCGTGTAGGTCGGCTGGTGGATGGAGCAGGGCATCGATGGCCGCTGGGTCGAGCCCGGCATCGCGTGCGGCGGCATGGAACACCGCCGGCGATGCGTGCGCCGGGATGCGCAGGCGTTCGGTCAACGACTCACGTAACGCATCGGCCAGCGGGGCCACCGCATCGGCAGGGTGGCGAGTCACCGCATCCAGACCGGCAGCGACTGCGTTCACGTGGTCCCGGCGGGGAGGACGCAGTTCACGTTCGAAGGGCTCCGGCGGACCGAAGCGAGTACCGGCCGCCCAGAGTCCAGCCACCAGCGCAATGGCCAGACCGAGGGCCGCCCA
>JBDTBS010000066.1:0-3774 GCA_039924035.1 Aquihabitans sp.
GCCGGCGCCGGCTTCGACGAACTCGAGCAGATCGCCGAGGCCACCAATGCCGCCGCCTACGACGCCAGCGACCCGGCCACCATCACCAAGGTGTTCACCGCAGTGGTGTCCAACTTCTGACTGCCACCATGGCTCTGTCGGCTAGCGCCTGCGGTACCCGCTACCGGTGACCCCACCGGGTAGACACTGATGATGTCCTCGACCAGCTTCCGGGACCGGTTCTTCTCACCACCGGTAGCCCACGCCCTCACCTCCCCCAGCGGCATCCTGGCCGCCGGGGCAGGCGCGGCCGTCGGGATCGTGGTCACCGCTCCGGTCAGCATCCCCCTGGCTGTGGCTGGCGGGATCGTCGGCGCAGTGGTCGGCCTCGGCGGTCGGGTGCTCGCGGCGGTGCCCCGCAAGGAGACCGGCCCCCGGATCGACCCTTTCGCGGTCAACGAGCCTTGGCGCCACTCGGTGATCGACGCTCTCCAGGCGCAGGTCCGTTTCACCCAGGCCGTGAAGTCGTTTCGGGCGGGACCGCTCAAGGACACCCTCGTTCAGGTCGGCGTCCAGATCGACGATGCCGTCCGCCAGTGCTGGGAGGTTGCCCAGCAGGGTCAGCTCATCGCCGCCGCCCGGCGCGACATCGACGATTTCGGGGCCCGCACCGAACTGACCCGCATCCAAGCCGGCCGACCCGACCAGGGCGGTCAGGCCAGCGACGTCCGGACCCGCACCATCGAAGCCCTCCAGAGCCAGATCGCCACCGCCGATCGCCTCGACGCCCTCCTGGCTGGCACCAACGACCGACTAGATCTGCTCAATGCCCGACTCGACGAGAGCGTCACCCGGGCCCTCGAACTATCAGTGACCAACCGGACAAGCGATGCCAACGCTCTCGGCTCCGACGTGGGCCGGATCGTCGACGACCTGGAGTCGCTTCGGGTGGCCATCGAAGACCTCGACCATCGTGACCCCAAGGACACCACCCTCCCCGAGCCGTCCCCCTCGTCCGACCAATCGGCCACTCCCGACGACCCCGAGACCCGGCGTCAGGGCAGCAGCGGCGCATGAGCACCGAAGACGACTCCAACGAGTCCGAGGTCCTCCGACCTCGAACCGTGAGACCCGGCACCGCCAAGTCACCGCCCCCGGTCATACGTCCTCGCACCGTCGCCGCCTTCGGACGCCCCGACCCGATCATCCCGCCCCCGCCCGAGTCGTTCGGCGGTGGTGGCTGGGAACCCCCCACCAACCCGGTAGCGGTCATCGACCTCCAACAGGAGCCCGATGCCGAACCTCATGACCAGGCCGAAGCCGATATCGAGTCCGACGCTGACCTCGGCCCCACGGGCGACGTCGAGCAGGAGCCGGAGGGCGGGCCCCCAGGGACCGGCGCCGACGCCGTCCTCGATGTCGACGAACCGATACCAGCGTCGGCCATCACCGGGCCCGGTTGGGACGACGACTGGGACGACATCTGGGTCGACGGTGCACGCACCGGTGAGGTCGTCGACCTGGCATCCGGCGGGGCCGCTGTCGACATAGCTGAAGACCCTGCCGATACCTCCGTGCCTCCGGCCAACCGGATGCTGCGCAACAACCTGTTCGTGGCCAGCGGCACCGCCGTCTCCCGGCTGACCGGCCTGGTGCGCACCACGCTCATCATCACGCTGATGATCGAGGGCCTGCCCGACGCCTACATCAACGCCAACAACACCCCCAACATGATCTACGAGTTGATCCTGGGTGGAGTGCTCACGGCCACGTTGGTACCGCTGTTCACCGACGACCTGGAGAAGAAGGGTCGAGACGGCGCCACCTCGGCCATCATCTCGTTCGCCCTGGTGGCCCTGGTGGCCGTCACGCTTCTGGCGGCCATCCTGGCGCCCCTGCTCATCTTGTTGTTGAGCACCGGCTCCCCCGATGCTGCTCGCGACGACTACGTCTACGTGGGCATCCGACTATCACTGCTGTTCGCCCCCCAGGTCTTCTTCTATGGCCTGATGGCGGTGTGGTCCGCAGTCCTCAACGCCCGCCACCGCTTCCTGGCCGCGGCCTGGGCCCCAGTGCTGAACAACCTGGTGGCCATCGCCACCCTGTTCGCGGTGTGGAAGGGCGTGGGCCACTACCCCACGCTCACCGAAGCGGTCGACAACCCCCGCATCATCTGGGTACTCGGCCTTGGCACCACGTCGGGCATCGTGATCATGGCGCTGTCGCTGTACCCGTCGGTTCGCCGAGCCGGCGTTCGTCTCGAGTTCAACCCGAGCATGAAGCACCCGGCCGTGCGCCGGGCCATCCGACTATCGGGATGGACCTTCGGCTACGTGGTGGCCAACCTGGTCGCCCTCTTCATCGTGCAGATCCTGGCTGCCCCCGGGTCCGACGACGTCGCCAAGTACACCACGGCCTTCCAGTTCTTCCAGTTGCCCCACGGACTGCTGGCTGTGTCGATCATGGTCACCTTCGAACCGCTGCTGGGACGGGCCGATTCCCGCGGCGACCGCAAGGAGTTCAACAAGCAGCTCCTGCTCGGCTTCCGGCTCATCGGCCTGCTCGTGATCCCCGCGGCCGTCGGCTACATCGCGCTGCCCAAGGGCCTCGACCACCGCACGTTCACCGGCGGAGCCAGCATCGAACGGGCCTTCAGCGTGACCGGAATCGTGGCCGCCTTCGCCATCGGCCTCCCCGGGTTCTCGTCGTACCTGTACGCGCTGCGGGCGTTCTACGCCATGAAGAACACCAAGATCCCGTTCATCATCAACTGCTTCGAGAACGCGCTCAACATCGTGTTGGCCATCATCCTCGTGCGAGTTTGGGGCGTCGTCGGCCTGGCCTTGGCCTTCGGGTTGGCCTACAGCGTCACCGCGGTGATCGCGGTGGCGGTCTTGGTGCGCCACTCCCCAGGCTTCGACTGGCGGGGTCTCATCAACTCTTGGCTGCGTCTGCTCGCGGCTGCCCTTGTCATGGGCGGGGTCGTCTACTGGGTGGTCATCACCTTCCCGCCGGGCACGCAGTTGGCCACCATCCCCGTGGTGGGCGGAGCCATCGTCGTCGGTGCCCTCGTCTACTTCGCGGCGGTGTTCGTGCTGCGGGTCCAGGGGATCAGCGAACTGCTGCACCGACTACCACTCCTACGTCGCTTCGCCCCCGGTCGCTGACCTGTTGTCGACCGCCGCCTGACCATCTGCTGGTCGACCGTCGGCCACCGATACGTCGAAACGCGTCGAATGGCACCGCGCCGTGCTCTAGCCTCATCCCATGATCAAGTTTTTCAAGCGTTTCTGGAACTACCTGACCGCGGGCGCCAACCAGAAGTTCAACGAGAAGGCGGATCCCAAGATCCAGCTGGAGCAGGCCATCACCGAGGCCCAAGACCAGCACCGCCGGCTCAAGGAACACGCGGCCAACGTCATCGCGCAGCAGAAGCAGACCGAGATGCGTCTCGAGCGGGCCATGCAGCAGTTGGAGAAGCTCAACGCCAATGCCCGCCAGGCCGTGAAGATGGCCGACAGCGCCCAGAAGGCCGGCGATACCGCCAAGGCCACCGAATACGCCCGGGCGGCCGAGACCATCGCCACCCAGCTCATCTCGGTGGAACAGCAGGTCGAAGAGCTCAAGACCATGCACTACAGCGCCACTCAGGCCTCAGATCAGGCCAAGGCCGCGGTGGCCCAGAACGGTCAGCTCCTCCAGAAGAAGCTCAGCGAGCGCAACAAGCTCCTCGGCCAGCTCGAGCAGGCCAAGATGCAAGAGCAGATGAACAAGGCCATGGAATCCTTGTCGGAG
>JBDTBS010000067.1:0-3886 GCA_039924035.1 Aquihabitans sp.
CCTTCGGTGGTCGCGTTCTCGAAGTCCGGCGAGGTGTTGGTTGGCGAGGTTGCCAAGCGCCAAGCCATCACCAACCCCGACCGCACCATTCGCTCGGTCAAGCGCCACATGGGCAGCAACTGGTCTATCGATATCGATGGCAAGGCCTACACCTCGCAAGAGATCTCGGCCCGCACGCTCATGAAGCTCAAGCGCGATGCCGAGGCCTACCTGGGCGACACCGTCACCCAGGCCGTCATCACCGTGCCTGCCTACTTCGACGATGCCCAGCGCACCGCCACCAAGGAAGCCGGTCAGATCGCCGGCCTAGAGGTGCTGCGGATCATCAACGAGCCCACCGCGGCTGCCCTGGCCTACGGCCTCGAGAAGGACTCCCAGGAACAGACGATCCTCGTGTTCGACCTCGGCGGCGGCACCTTCGACGTGTCGGTCCTGGAGATCGCCGACGGCGTGTTCGAAGTGAAGAGCACCCACGGCGACACCAGCCTGGGCGGAGACGACTGGGACCAGAAGGTCATCGACTGGCTGGTCGAGGGCTTCAAGGGCGACCACGGCGTCGACCTCTCCAAGGACAACATGGCCGTACAGCGGCTCAAGGAAGCCGGTGAGAAGGCCAAGATCGAGCTGTCACAGGTTCAGTCCACGCAGATCAACCTGCCGTTCATCACCGCCACCGATGCCGGGCCGCTCCACCTCGACATGAGCCTCACCCGGGCCAAGTTCCAGGAGCTCACCTCAGACCTCCTCGACCGCACCCGGACCCCCTTCGAGCAGGCCATCAAGGATGCCGGTCTCACCAAGGGTCAGATCGACCACGTGATCCTCGTGGGTGGCTCCACCCGCATGCCCGCAGTGGCCGAGCTCGTCCTCGAGATGACCGGCAAGGAAGCCAACAAGTCGGTCAACCCCGATGAGGTGGTGGCCGTCGGTGCCGCCGTGCAGGCCGGTGTGCTCAAGGGCGAGGTGAAGGACATCCTCCTCCTCGACGTGACCCCGCTGTCGCTCGGCATCGAGACCAAGGGTGGAGTCATGCACAAGCTCATCGAGCGCAACACCACCATTCCCACCAAGCGCACCGAGACGTACACCACCGCCGACGACATGCAGTCGCAGGTGGAGATCCACGTGCTGCAGGGCGAGCGAGACATGGCCCAGTTCAACAAGACCCTGGGCAAGTTCAAGCTCGTAGACCTGCCGCCTGCCCCTCGTGGCGTCCCTCAGATCGAGGTCACCTTAGACATCGATGCCAACGGAATCGTCCACGTGTCGGCCACCGACAAGGGCACCGGCAAGGAACAGTCCATGACCATCACCGGTCAGTCGTCGCTGTCCAAGGACCAGATCGACCAGATGGTCAAGGATGCCGAGGCCCACGCGGCCGAGGATGCGCAGCGCAAGGAAGAGGCCGACATTCGCAACCAGGCCGACACCCTCGTGTACCAGACCGACAAGCTGCTCAAGGAGCAAGGCGAGAAGGTCCCCGGAGACGAGAAGACGGCTGTCGAAGCCTCGCTCGGGCGGCTCAAGGATGCCGTGGGCGGCGAAGACACCGCGGCCATCAAGTCGGCCCTCGAAGACCTCATGACCACCTCGCAGACCTTCACCCAGAAGCTCTATGAGCAGGCCTCCACCGAAAATGCCGGCCAGTACGACGATGCCGCTGATGGAGCCGGGGCCACCGGAGCCGACGACGACGAGGTCGTCGACGCTGAGGTCATCGAGGACGACGACGACGAGAGCAACTGATGACCGACCCCCACGAGGTCGACGAGGCGGCCGCGCAGAGCAGCGCGGCCGCCGACCTGGGTAACGCGGATGCCGCCGACATCGGTGTCACCACCGACGGTGCGGTGGTCGAGGAAGAAGACCTCGACGAGATGGCCGACGCTCTACAGGTCATGCAGGCCGAGATCGCCGATATGAATGACCGGCTCATGCGCAACCAGGCCGAGTTCGAAAACGTGAGGCGGCGCCTCGAGCGCCAGGCCACCGAAGCTGGCGTCCGAAGCAGCGGCGATCTCGCCGAGAAGCTCCTACCCGTGCTCGATGCCTGCGACAGCGGCCTGCAGCACGGAGCATCGGAGGTCGAACCGATCTTTGCTGCCCTGCTGGGAACCTTGGAGAAGGAGGGACTGGTGCGAGTGGCGGAGGCTGGCACCCCTTTCGACCCGAACGTGCACGAAGCCGTCTTCCACGAAGAAGCGGCCGACGGCGAAGACGGCACCGTGGTATCTGAGGTCCTCCGTTCGGGCTACCTGTGGAACGGTCGCGTGCTGCGGCCGGCCATGGTCAAGGTCCGGGGCTAGGAGAAACCATGGCCGTCCAGCGGGAGTGGTTCGAGAAGGACTACTACAAGATCCTTGGCGTCTCGCCCACGGCCGACGCCAAGGAGATCACCCGCGCCTACCGGCAGTTGGCCCGGGAGAACCACCCCGATGCCAAGCCCGGCGACGATGCCGCGGAGGAGCGCTTCAAGGCCGCCTCAGTGGCCTACGACGTGATCGGTGATGCCGAGAAGCGCAAGGAATACGACGAAGCCCGGTCCATGGGGCCTATGGGCTTCGGCGCCGGCCCTCCCGGTGGCGGCGGCGGTCCTGGCGGCCCCGGTGGTGGGTACACGTTCAACCCCAACGACTTCGCCGGTGCCGGCGGGGGCATAGGCGATGTTCTCGGCAACCTCTTCGGTGGCGGCGGCGGTGGTCGCCGGAGCCGGGGGAGCGGCCCCCAGCGAGGCGGCGACCTCGCCGCGGAGCTCCATCTCGGCTTCACCGATGCGGTGGCCGGGATCACCACCACGTTGCACATCGTCAGCGATGCCGTCTGCCACACCTGTGCCGGGAACGGCGCTGAACCCGGCACCCTTCCCACCACATGCCCGATGTGTTCGGGCCGCGGTGTGGTCCAAGACGACCAGGGCCTTTTCGCCACCAGTCGTCCGTGCCCCAACTGCCGCGGTCGGGGTTCGATCATCGAGCACCCCTGCAAGACCTGCCGAGGTAGCGGCATCGAACGTCGCCCCCGCCAGGTCAAGGTCCGCATCCCTGCCGGTGTCCAGGACGGCAAGAAGATCCGTCTGGCCGGTCGGGGCGATCCCGGTCGCAACGGAGGTCCCCCCGGCGACCTGTTCGTCACCTGTCGAGTCGAAGCTCATCCGGTGTTCCGCATGGACGGGAAGAACCTGCGCATGACCGCGCCGGTCACCTTCGCCGAGGTGGCCCTCGGAGCCGACATAGAGGTCCCCACCGTCGACGGTGGACAGGTGAAGGTCCGCATCCCCGCCGGGACCCGCAACGGTCGCACGTTCCGAATCAAGGGTCGCGGTGTCCCGGCCCGTAAGGGCACCGGAGACCTGCTCGTGACCGTCGAGGTGGCGGTGCCCGCCAAGTTGTCCGACGAGGAACGCAAGGCTGTCGAAGCACTGGCGGCGGCGGCCACCGAGTCACCCCGAGCCCACCTGCTGGCCCCCTCGGCCACGGCCAGCAACTGAGGCGAAGGATAAACTGACCGTGCCCCGAAGTCCCCACCACGCCGTATACGTGATTTCGGTTGCTGCTGAGCTGGCTGGCGTGCACCCACAGACGCTGCGCATCTACGAGCGCAAGGGCCTGGTCGACCCGGCCCGCACCCAGGGCGGAAGCCGCCGCTACAGCGACACCGACATCTTGTTGCTGAGGCGTATCCAGGAACTCACCAACGAGGGACTGAACCTGGCTGGGGTACAGCGGGTGTTGGCCCTGGAGATCGAGAACGAACAGCTCCGCGACGAGCTCGAGCGCACCCGCAGCCAGGCTCAGGCCGAAGTGGCTGAGGTGGAGCGCCGCAACCGCCACGAGCTCGTACCCGTTCGTCAGTCGGTTGTGGTCTACCAGGGGCGCCACCGCCGACC
>JBDTBS010000068.1:0-24338 GCA_039924035.1 Aquihabitans sp.
TACGCGATCTTTGGGGCGGCCGATGATGGCCCGGTTGCCCTTGACCAAGACCGGGCGCTGCATGAGGCGGGGGTGCTCCACCAGCAGGTCGGCCACCGCTTCGGGGGTCACGTAGTCGTCGGCCACCAGGCCCTGGTCGGTGAAGAACCCGTCCTTGCGCACCAGGTCGGCCGGGGGATCCTCCAGCTTGTCGATGAGCGACAAGAGGGCCTCACGGTCGAGCGGCTGCTTCAGGTACTGGACGACGTCTACGTCGGTACCGGCAGCCTCGGTCTTCTCCATCGCCGACCGTGACGTCGAGCAGCTGGGGTTGTGGAACACGGTGACTTCACTCATGGGCCGACCCTACCGACGACGGACCTGCTGTCAGTTCCCGGGGGCGGGCGACGGGTATTGCGGGGGCGCTTCGCCCGGCGGCTCCTCGGGGTAGCCGATCACCGTTCCTGCCTCATCGAAGTAACGGTCGTCGAGCCCCTCAGCTCCCCCGGGAAGGTAGCGGCGACCACCGTCCATGAATCGCATCATCCCCGTGCCGTCGATGCCCTGTTCGTCCTTGCCGGTGGCTTCCGCGTCCCACCAGATCAACTGCATGTCGTCGACGGCCTGGAAATCGGGGGCATCGAAGTAGCCATGGTCGCCGAAGCTGATCTGTGGTGCAGTCGGAGTGCCGCCGCTGGGCGGGTAGGCGAAGAGCCCATCGCGGAACGTCTCAGGGGTGAGGTCGGGCCCGGCCATGTGGACACCCAGCATGAACACTCGGATCGGTTCGTAGACCAGTCCCGCCGTCTTCGTACCAGGGGGCGGCGTGCCGTAGAACCAATCGTGCAACCGGTATGACTCGCCCTGCTCCAGGGGAAGCCGGGCCGGCAGGCTGGAGATACCAAACGCGTGGGCCCACTGGGTCTGGTCGTAGCGCCGTCCCATTGCGGTGGTGTCGGTGAGGACGGTTCCGGTGATCACCCACTCGGGGTAGTAGTCCTGGTCGGTGGCGGCCTGGGTGAGATAGATCGGCATGATCGGGTCACCGAGGAAGATCACCGTTGTCACCCCTTCCTTCTTCAGCTGGGTGATGATCGATCGGGCCTTCTCGGCTAGTTCGGCGATGACCAACTGGTAGGTGATCCGCACCTTGCTCTCGTAGCCCAGCGCCTTGCCGCGCTCAGCGACCATGTTGGCGGTCCCGGTGAACACCGGTGGGTCCTGTTCGAAGTTGACGGCCCCGAACACTCGCTTCTTGTCGTGCATGGCCGGATCACCGGCATGAATCGCGGGCTTGCCGTTCAGTTGGCCGATGACGACGTCACCCATGGTGAGGAGGTATTGCTCAGGAGTCTGGAGGTTGCCCCACAGGTAGGGGGCGAACTTCTGGAAGGTGGTGTCGGGGACAGACAGGCCACACCCGACGCAGAGCACCCCTCGGCTGGCCAACTCCTCGGCGTACGCGCTCTCCTGGCCGGGGGAACCAATGGAGGCGAAGGCCCCGATCTCGGTGGCGACCTTGACGGCATCGGCTCGAGCATTGGTCTCGTCGGACCCTCGGCCCTTCAGGATCACCGTCTCGATGGTGCGACCCCAGGTCTCGTACCTGGCGGCGAGCATCTGAATCATCGCCTCTTCGTTGGCGATGCGATCTTCGGCGGAGTCGGCCTGGGCCTGGAGCACGGCCGATAGGTCGTCGTCGGCAGGCTGGTAGAGCACCACCTTCACGGTGTCGGCGGTGACCCCTTGGTAGGTGGCCCCACCTTCGATGCCCGGTCGGGCCACAGCACACGGTGGGGCGTACACAGACGGGACCTGGACCCGACCCGTATCGGGGTCGCACTTCGATCCCCAGTCGACACCTGTGGTCGTTTCGTCGGCCTCCGCGTCGGCCCAGTAGATCGGGAGTCGGTCGTTGGTCCCGCCGGCCTCGATGGTGGTGTCGGTGGCAACCTCGTCGTCGCGACCGGTGGAGGCCAGCACGGCTATCAGGCCGATGGCCACCAAGATGGCGGTCAACGGACCGAAGCGGGCCAGCAGGGAAGGCCGGGGCGGAGGAGTGGCAGAGCGAGGTGTCATTGTTGACCTATCGGCTGGTTCTCGGCGGCGTCGGTTGGGGTGCTGCCCGACCGACCGATGACGGCGGCATCGCCGCCCAGGTACGACTCGACGACCGCCGGGTGAGCGAGCACGTCGGCAGGTGATCCGACGGTGACGACCCGGCCCTGGTCGAGGGCGACCAGTCGATCCGACACCGACGAGATGAGTGACATGTCGTGTTCGATGACGACGATGCTGGCATCGAGATCGTCACGGAGGGCGAGCAGGAGCGGTCCGAGGGCTTCGGCCTCACGCTGGGCGATGCCAGAGGACGGTTCGTCGAGCAGCACCACCGAAGGGCGGTGGGCCATGACGCAACCGAGATCCACCACCCGACGGGATCCGGTGGACAACTCGCCGACGAACTTGGTCCGGAAGGCCTCGAGCCCGAGGAGCGAGATCAGTTCATCGACTCGGTGACGCACCGCGCACTCGCTGACGACGTGGGCCGGGAGGCGGAGGGCAGCGTTGAGCGGATCCTTCACATCGACCCACCGTTCGAGCGCCACCGCCAACACCTCTTCCACGGTGAGCGATGGGAACAGGCGGGAGTCCTGGAAGCTCCGTCCGAGGCCGACCAAGGCCCGATGATGCGGGGCCCGGCCGTCGAGGGGCGTGCCGTGGAGGGCCACCGATCCGCCGATGACAGGGACGAACCCACAGATCGCATCGAGGATGGTGGTCTTGCCGGCACCGTTGGGGCCGATCAGTCCGACCACCTCACCAGGCGCCACCGAGAACGACACCCGGTCGACGGCCCGTATGCCCCCGAAGTCGACCGATATCTCCGACACGTCGAGCGCCGGTCGACCATCAGCATCTGCGTCGAAAGCTGAAGGTTCGGTCCGTTCGATGGCGGCGGGAAGCACCTTCGATAGTGGACCGGGGGCATCGTCAATCGGTCGATCCTCGGTGATCTCATCGTCGCCGGCCAGGGTGGCGGCAGCACCGTGCAGGAACACCGAGCGCAGCACGTCGGGACGGTCCAACAGGTCGGCGGTCGGACCGTGGAAGCGGATGGCCCCCTTCTCCATGAAGTAAGCGGTATCGGCCACCGTGAGGGCCACGTTGACCGACTGTTCCACCAAGATGATGGTGGTCCCACGGTCCCGCATGGCTCGCACCACGTCGAGGAGCTGTTCGACCACCACCGGGGCCAGGCCCAACGACAGCTCGTCGATCATGAGAAGGCGGGGTCGAGTGAGGAAGGCCATGGCCAGGGCCAACATCTGTTGCTGACCACCGGACAGGTCGGCAGCCGGATCGTTCAGTCGGGCAGCCAGCACCGGGAACAGTTCGAGGACCTCGTCG
Source organism: Aquihabitans sp. (assembly GCA_039924035.1). Lineage (GTDB taxonomy): Bacteria > Actinomycetota > Acidimicrobiia > Acidimicrobiales > Iamiaceae > Aquihabitans. The sequence goes on from JBDTBS010000068.1 coordinate 3,391, forward strand.
ACGCGGGCCCGTCGGGTGACGGCATCACGCCGTAGCTGCCAGCCTGCCACCCGCAGGTTCTCGGCCACGGTGAGTCCGGGGAACACACCCTGCCCACCGGGTACCTGGGCGATCCCCCGCGGCGCGATCTCCTCGGGGGGAGCGTGGGTGATGTCGCGCCCGTCGAAGACGATCGCGCCCCGGTCGGCAATGGCCACCCCGGAGATGGCCTTCAGCAACGTGGATTTGCCGGCCCCGTTGGTGCCGAGCAGAGCAATGATCTCGCCTTCGTCCACGTCGAGGTCGACGCCGAACAGAACCTGCACGTCGCCGTAGGACACCTGGGCCCCGCGCACGCTGAGCAGCGGGAGGCGCCCCGCGGCTCGCTCCGCGATCATGGTGGCCCGGGTGGCGGTGCTGTTCCACACCTGTTCGATGTCGTCCTGGATCACTCGACCGACCGATGCAATGAGCAAGCCTCCGATGATGAACACCGGGGTGAGGGCGGCCAGTCCCCACCGAAAGCCGAAGGTATCTCCCAGCCAGCCGACCATCGGAATGATCGTCAGGCCGGGGAGCACCCAGAGCGCCCCCATGGAGAAGCCGACCGATCGGGCTCGCGGAGGTACCGCCAGCGACAGCGAGGCCATCACCCCGGGGCCGACGATGACCAGCCCACCGGCGATCAGGGCATGGGCGGTCACCGCCAACCAGATGTTGGGAGCGACCGCGAAACCGAGGGCCATCACCGAACAGAACATGGCCGACCCGGCCAGGATGCGGAAGATGTGGTCGGTGCCCTTGACGAATGCCTTGGTGGTCAGCCGGGCGCCGATCAGAACACCGAGTAGCTCGACCAGTTGGACGGGCACGTTGGCCAGAGCCCGCTGAACCTCATCGAGGTCGAAGGTCTCGGCGTACTGAAGCGAGGCCAGCGCCCCAAAGCCCACGATGGACGCGGCCAGGAAGGGCAGGGCCACGAAGATCCGACGCAGGCTGCGGATGGTCCACACCATCCGAATGGCTTCAGCAAAAGACGGTGGTTCCTCGTCCACCCCGGCCACACCATCGCCGCCGGCCGCGGCCCGTTCGAAGTGGCCACGACCGGGATCGGTGAGCCTGAGCCCAGCGATCACCAGGAGCATCGTCGGAATGGCAAACACCAGGAACGGGGCCCGCCAGTCGAACATTCGGGCCAGCCCAGCCCCCACCAGCAGGCCGATGATCGTACCCACGCTGTTGGCTGCTCGGTGGATCGAATAGACCCGGGTGCGGGCCTCGATCGGGTAGTAGTCGGACAGGAGACTGTTGTGGGTGGGGAAGATCACCCCCTGGCCGATGGCTCCACCCGACCGCATCACCACGAGCATCCACACGGTGACCGCCAAACCGGTCCCAAGTGAGAACGCAGCCCATACCGCAGCACCGGCCAGGGCCAGGCGTACTCGGTTCGACCGGTCGGCCAGGTGGGCGATGGGCACGGTGAGCAGTAGCGCAGCCGCGGCGGCGATGGCCACCACGCTGAGGATGCCGGTGTTGCTGAGCCCGAAGTGGTCGCGGATCTCCGGTAGCAGAATCAGGTAGGCACTGCGGTCGAGCTCGTCGGCCATGTTGAGACCGAACAGGATGGCCAGCGGATACCAACCCGCGGCCCCCAGCCAAGGGAAGCGCGTGGATGTCTCTGGGGTCGGCTTTCGCTCGGTCACGGCCGTCACCGTGCCTCCTCCAGGTGTTGGCCGACCGGGTCGGCGGACCCTCCGCTTGGGTCCTCAGGTCCTTCGGGATCGGTCGCCACCTCAGGCCCGTCTTCATCGCCACGGTCGGCCAGCAGGCTGGGCACGACGATCCCTCGGCGGACAGCAACGCGGCGCAGGAACGCATCTCGGCCCCGGTAGAAGAGGCTGGCCAGGCCACCAGGCTGGACCATGAGCACGACGAGCACGCCGATGGCCGACGGCAGCAGACGCCACCGGTCGGGCAGGTAGAAGTTGCCGCCGCTGAGGTAGATGGCTCCCAGCAGCGCCCCCACCCAAGATCCGAGGCCACCCACCACCGCGGCAGTGAACACCCCGAGGCTCTCAGCGGCCACGAACGGGCCTTCGCTGTAGGCCTGGTTGACGTGGACCAGAAGACAACCAGCCACCGCGGCCAGAAATCCGGAGATGGCGAACCCGACCAGCTTGGCTCGCACCACCGGAATCGACAGTGAGCTGGCGGCCCGTTCGTTGTCCCGCACCGCCAACAAGACCCGCCCGGTCCGGCTGCGCCGCAGCCCGGCCACCGCTATGAAGGCCAGCACCACGACGGCCAGAACGAACTCGTACATGGCCGCCTGGCTACTCAGGTCGAAGGTTCGGAACAGGGCCGGTCGCTCGAGGCGGTCGGCCGGAATCCACGATTGCTGGCTTCGGTTCAGCAGAAAGTTGGACGACGCCAGGGCGAAGGCCAGCGTGGTGACCGCCAGATACAGACCTGGCAGCCGAAGCGCCGGTAGGCCGACCACGACGGCGGTAGCCGCCCCGGCCACGCCGGCCACGAGGAGGGCCAAGCTGAGGTCGGCGCTCCAGGTGGCGGTGGCCACGGCTCCGACCGCACCGCCGACAGCCACGAACGACATCTGACCGAGCGAGACCTGGCCGGCCCATCCGGTGAGGACCACGATCGACAGCGCGATCAGGGCGAAGACGGCGACGGTGGCCGCCCGAAGTTCGTCGGCGGGACCGAGCACGAGAGGGAGGGCGACGGCGGCGAGAACGGCGACGATCGGAACCACCCACCGCAGGACCCGGATCAGCGAGAGGTCTCGCAGTTCGGCGGGCACCGGGCGTATCTCGTCGGCGGCCTGCCACGATGACACCCCGTCGACGTCTCGGCGACTGGTGGAGCCCCGTCTGACCACCAGCACCACCAAGATGACCACGGCCAGCACCAGATAGACCCGGCCCGGAGAAGTGGGGTCGTCGACCGAAATGCCCTGGGCCAGCACCCGGAGAGCGACCGCCGAGACCGTCACGGCCGGCAGGTGGTCGAGGCGGCCCAACACCAGAGCCCCGAGGGCGAAGATCAATGCTTGGGGGCTGACCGCCGCGGTTGCCCCGATCCCGAAGATCGTCGAGTGGAGGAACAGGCCGACGAACGAAAGCATCCCGGCCACGGCCCACACGAGCGTCTGCAGTCGTCGTACCGGAACACCCAGCAGGGCCGCCCGATCGGCCCGTTCGGCGCTGGCTCGCACCGCCACCCCCAGGTCGGTACGAGCCAGCAAGACGGCGAGGCCGATGATCAACATCGGGGCCAGGACGACGGCCAGCATCTCGCCGCTGCCGAAGGTCTGGGGGCCAATGGAGAGCGAGGCCTCGAACGGATCGGGGAGGCGCTGGTCGGCGAAGATGGTCTTTCCCCACCACCGAGGCAGCAGCATGCTGGCCACGATCAGCAGTTGCGACAGTCCGATGGTGGCCACGGTGAGCAGCAGGCGCGGAGCCCGCCAGAAACGGCGGATGACGAGAAGTTCGACGACGGCCCCCAACACGATGGCCAGGACCAGTCCGGCCAGCGCTCCCACGATCCAGGGCAGGCCGGTGACGGCAATGAGCCCGACGGCCACGGTGGTGGGGACCATGCCCAACTCGCCCTGGGCGAAGTTGATGATCCGGTTCGACCGGTAGATGAGGGCCAGACCAAGAGCGACAAGAGCAGTGAGCAGTCCGGTGACGACGCCAAGGGCCGTATCCCCGACGCCCATGGGAAACACGATCAACTGGAGCAGCATCACGCCGGCTGCGGGGAGGTAGGGGCGAGCGCTCCGAGCGATGTCGTCGAGGCGTGTGGAGGGCGTCTCGGTCATCGGCCGCGCGGAGCTCCTGGAGGGGTCGAGGTCGGTGGTCCCCTGACCACATGACCGAACTGCTTGCACTGTAGCTGCAAAAACCTTGCCGTTCTCGCCGTTTCGAGGCGGCGGGAACCGGCGGGCCAGTCAGTTGGGAACTGCTGGTTCCAACCCTGCTTCGGCCGGGGTGAGCAGCCGCAGGCCGATGTAGCGATCTCCCCAGATGGTGTGCAACGTGATCTGGGATGCCGCGTCGATGAGTGCAACATCGGCACCCGGGAGAAGCAGCGCTCCGTTGGCAATGAGGTCGCCGATCACCGGCGAAGAGACCAGCCCGGCATCACCGCCCTCGAGCATCTCCACCACCAGATCGACGTACTCGGATGTTCCTGGCCCGGTGCCGAAGGCCTCGGCCACCTTCTGGTCGAAATCTTCCGAACGCACCACCCCACCATCGACGATGGCTACCTCCAACTGCTTCAGCAGTTCGCCGTCGACATCGTTGAGGTCGAAGACGGCCAGCGGCGTGCCCGCGGTGGAGAGACCATCGAGATCTTTCGCCGACTGGACCACCAGAACGGCGTCCACATGTTCACCAGGTTGCAGAACCATGTGCGACCGGTAGCCCTCCTCCTGACGGTCGCTGACACGAACGTCGTAGCCTTCGCCGACGAGAGCTTGGGTCACCGCCGGACCGACGCTCAGGACGGCCCCCACTCCGTCGGTGGTGACGTAGACGGTGTCGCTGCCGGCCAGGGCCTCCTCGGCCAGTTCGTTTAGGTCGTGCACAGCCGCAAATACCTGCTGGTCGCGGCGAACCTTTGGCTCACCACCTTCGATGGCCATCACCGACACGAAGGCCACGACCAGGACGGCTGCCGTGGCCGCGACCGGTCCCGTCCACCTGGGTATCGGGCTCCGGCCCCGGGCCACGAGCGCGATCACGGCCCAACCGAGTGTGAGACAGAGGCCGACCGAGACCACGAACATCCACCGGTAGAAGTTGATCCGGTAGGCCTCGAGCGACTCGGGCACGTTGCCACCATTGAACGCTCCAACAGCAGCGAGCACGAGGGTCGTTGCCGCCAGAGCGGCATGGGCCGGAGCGGTGCGCCGCCGGGCCACGATCACGACCACCAGAGCGACCGTCGCCAACAACGACACGCCGACCGCGACCGGTGACAGATCAGCGATCATGTCGGCACCGGTCAGATCGGTGCGCAAGAGCAGTGGCGGCAGCCCGAGTGCCCGCAGTGCCTGGGTGGCTCCCGAGCCCAGGCCCAATGATTATCGCTCACCAGAACTGGCGAAGCGGGCCATCCGCGACAGGTTGCCCTGACCGAAGAACTGGTCGATCAGTACCGGGAGCCAGGCCACGAACCCGACCACGGCTGCCGCTGCCACCCACGGCCACGGACTCCGATCCGTCGCCGCAGAAGCCGGTGCCGGCTGAGATGCGGGGGCCACGATCTCCTGCGACACATCGACGAACAACGGAAGGTCGTCGATGGCCTCGTCGCCCACGGGCGCACCCTCGGCCATGACGTCGGCAGAGTCAGCAACCGCAGACCGCTCCCGAGACCAGGCAACGATGGCCACCACCATCCCGGCGACGCCCCACAGGCCCATGCCGAGCGCGTTGGCCAGGATGGCCAGGTGCTGTTGGGCCACGAAGGAGAAAGCCAGCACCGCGGCCGGCAGCAAGCGCAGGTCCCGGTCGACCACACCCCAAGCCAGAGCGGCCAGCGCCAGCAGAGGGATGCCACCGGCATTCGAACTGATGTTGTCGGTGAGCACAGCAAGGCCTTGGCTCCAGGCCACCGTGGCCACCACCACCGCGGCCCCGAGGGCCACCAGCGGACCGGCCCGTCGCAACGCCACCCACGGCACGGTGAGCACCGCTAGGAGGTTGATGAGTCCCACGCCCAGCAACATTCCGAGATCGGGGCCGAACACCTTTACGAATGGGGCCAGTAGGTAGAACTGGATCGGCCCCGGATGGTGCGGCGGATCCACCTCGGAGTAGTGGTCGGCGGTACTCGGTTGGCCTATCAGCGGCGGATCGGAGCTGAACACCTCCCGAACCCGCAGGGTGATGAGGGCCTCGTCGCCAGTGGGAGTCCAGTCGATGTCTCGCGCGCTGGCGATGCTGGCCGCGAAGGGCAGAGACAAGGCCAAGACCAGCAGTAGGGCCACCAGCCGGCCCCGCCCGTCGAGGTCGCGCAGACGACGAGGTCCGGGCCATCTCGAAGGGTCGGTCAGCGCAGCGGTACCTGGACCATCGACATCCAGCACGTTCTGCTCGCTCAGGGCCATCGACCTCGTTCTGGATGATGAACGGTGATGAACCGCTCAGGTCAGGAACCGAGCCTACCGGTCTCCCGCTTCCGGCCGAGGAGCGGGCCCGCGGGTTGGTGGCCACGTCACCGGGTCCGTAGCGTCCTGCGCGGTGGACCCCTCCCTCTACGAGACCTTCACGCGAGATGCTTGGCGCGCTCGCCGGGCGGCGACGCCGATGACCCTCGACAGCGCCGACCTAGATGAGCTCCGTGGTCTCAACGACCGACTCGATCTGGAAGAGGTGGAGTCGGTCTACCTGCCCTTGTCTCGATTGCTGAACCTGCACGTTGCCGGGGTTCGAGCCCGCAAGCAGGCCACGTCGTCGTTCCTCGGACGCGAGCAGGTACAAGTGCCCTTCGTGGTCGGGGTGGCCGGCAGCGTCGCCGTCGGCAAGAGCACTACATCCCGCGTGCTCCAGGCGCTGCTCAGCCGGTGGCCCGATCATCCCCGGGTGGACCTGGTGACCACCGATGGGTTCCTGTTCCCCAACGCCGAGTTGGAGCGCCGCGGCTTGGGCTCGCGCAAGGGCTTCCCCGAGAGCTACGACGTTCGCCGTCTCATAGATTTCCTACGGTCGGTGAAGTCAGGATGCAGCGAGGTGCGGGCCCCCACGTACTCCCACCTCATCTACGACATCCAGTCAGAGGACCACGACATCGTGGTGCGCCAACCCGACATCCTGATCGTGGAGGGGCTCAACGTTTTGCAGACCAGCCGCACCACCACCACCTTCGTCTCCGACTTCTTCGACGTGTCCATCTACGTCGATGCCGAGGTCGACCACGTCCGTCAGTGGTACGTGGAACGGTTCATGAAGCTGCGCGACACGGTGTTCCAACAACCGGACTCGTACTTCCAGCGCTACGCCGACCTGTCGGAGGCCGAAGCCGAGACCACCGCTCTCGACATCTGGCGCAGCATCAACGAAAGAAACCTGATCGCCAACATCGAGCCCACCCGCGACCGGGCCGACGTGGTGTTGCGCAAGGGTGCCGATCATCGGGTGACCGAGGTCGGCCTGCGCCGGATCTGACCCCGTTCCCGGTTCGGACCTTCCCCCATCGAGGTGGTCCTACGGTGGATGCGTGACCAGCGACGCCTACGCCAACGACCGAGCCCACGTCTTCCACTCGTGGTCGGCCCAGAAGCAGCTCGACCCCATGGTCATCACCGGAGGTGAGGGGGCGTGGATCTGGGATGAGGATGGCCGTCGCTACCTCGACTTCTCCAGCCAGCTGATGAACGTGAACATCGGCCACCAACATCCGAAGCTGGTGGCGGCCATCACCGCCCAGGCCGAGACGTTGACCACCATCTCCCCGGCCCACGCCAACCCTGCTCGCAGCGAAGCCGCACGACTGATCGCGGAACGAGCCCCCGGTTCCCTCGACATGGTCTTCTTCACCAACGGCGGGTCCGAAGCCAACGAGAACGCCATCCGAATGGCCCGCCTGCACACCGGTCGCCAGAAGGTCTTGGCTGCGTACCGCAGCTACCACGGGGCCACCGCGGGGTCGATCTCCCTCACCGGCGACCCTCGTCGCTGGCAGAGCGAACCCTCAGTGCCCGGCGTCGTCCACTTCTGGGGCCCCTACCCGTACCGGTCGGCGTTCGCGTCGACATCCGATGCTGAGGAGACCACCCGCGCCCTCCAGCACCTGGCCGACACGATCATGGTGGAAGGCCCCCACACCATCGCCGCCATCATCGTGGAACCGGTGGTGGGAACCAACGGAATCCTGGTACCACCGCCCGGCTACCTGGTCGGCTTGCGTGATCTTTGCGACGAGCACGGCATCGTGTTCATCGCCTACGAGGTGATGGCCGGGTTCGGCCGGTGCGGCGAGTGGTTCGCCGTCGACCACTGGGATGTCACCCCCGACCTGATCTGCTTCGCCAAGGGTGTCAACAGCGGGTATGTGCCCCTCGGGGGCGTGATCATCAGTCGCGAGATAGCCGATACGTTCGCCGACCGCCCCTACCCCGGCGGACTCACCTACAGCGGCCATGTGCTGGCCTGCGCCAGCGCGGTGGCCAGCATCAACATCTTCGAGGAGGAAGGACTGGTGGCCCGGTCCCGCACCATCGGTCGAGAGGTGCTCGGTCCGGCACTGCAGTCGTTGGCCGACGGGCACCCATCGGTCGGCGAGGTCCGGGGCCTCGGCATGTTCTGGGCCATCGAGCTGGTCCGAGACCGCACCACCCGCGAGCCATTGGTGCCGTTCAACGCCAGCGGCCCAGCGGCCGCACCGGTGGCCGAAGTGGTGGCTGCCTGCCGCCAGCAGGGCCTGCTGGTTTTCTCCCACTTCAACCGCATCCACGTCACCCCACCCTTGGTGACCAGCGAAGAAGATCTCCGAGCCGGCGTGGCCATCATCGACGAGGCCCTGAAGCTGGCCGATGCCCACACCGCTTGAGTCGACGACCAGCCCACGGCACTCGACCACGGTCTGTTCCGGAAGGGTCGAACGGTCAGGCCGAGGCCAGACCCGATACCCAGTTCTCATAGAGCGAGGCGTACCGTCCGCCCGCGGCCACCAGTTCGGCGTGCGGCCCCAGTTCGGCCAGCCCGCCGTCGGCCACCACACCGACCCGGTCGGAGCGGGCCGCGGTGCTGAGCCGATGGGCGATCACGATCACCGACCGGCCGGCCATCAGCTTCTCGAGCGCACGTTCCACCACGGCCTCGGTACCAGGGTCGAGCGACGAGGTGGCCTCATCGAGGACCAGCACGGCCGGGTCGGCCAGGGCAGCCCGGCACAACGACACCAGTTGACGTTCACCGGCCGACAGTCTCGAACCCCGTTCGTTGACCTCGGTGTGGAGGCCGTCGGGCAGCGCCGCGAACCGGTCGAGCAGACCGAGCGACGCTAGGGCCTGCTCGACCTCTTCGTCGGTGGCATCGGGTCGTCCGATGCGGATGTTGTCGAGGAGCGAGGCTGCGAACAGGTATCCCTCCTGCGGGACCACGGTGATCCGGGTCCGCAGCGATGAGAGTTGGGCATCGCGCAGGTCGATTCCCTCGAAGGTCACCCGGCCGGCGGTGGGGTCGTAGAGCCGGGCCATCAGCTTGGCCAGGGTCGACTTGCCGGCCCCTGTAGGACCCACCAGGGCCAGCTTCTCCCCAGAGGCCAACGTCAGGTCGATGTCGGTCAGCACCGGGGGCCCGTCGTCGTAGGCAAACGACATCCCCTCGACCTTCAGCTCACCCCGAGCAGGGAGTTCCACCGCGTCGGGCTGTTCCACGAGTTCGACTGGCGTGTCGAGCAATTCGAACAGCTTGTGCAAGGCCGCCCCCGAGGATTGAAGGGTGTTGAAAAGCTGCGACAGCTGGTTGACCGGTTCGAACAGGTTCGAGAGGGTGAGCACGAAGAAGGCGATGGTACCGACGGTGATCGTGCCTTCTATGGCCCAGCGCCCGCCGATACCGATGACCAGCGCGGTGCACAACAAGGCTGCGGCCTCGATCACCGGTAGGTACCAGGCCTGCACCCACACCGACCGCATGTGGGCCTGGTAGAGCCCTCGGTTGCGTCCGGCGAACCGTTCGATCTCGACGCTCTCACGGCCATAGGCCTGGATGATGCGGACCCCGCTGATGCCCTCCTGCAACGACGAGAGGGTGAGACCGATCCGGTCCCGCACCGTCAGGTAGGCGGCGTTGGAGTCCCGTTGAAACTTCACCGAAGCCAGCACCACGAACGGCATCGGGATCAGGCACAGCAACATGAGCTTCCAGGAGATGAGCGTCAGCACCACGATCGACCCGCTGATCAACAGCAAGCTCCGCATGAGCTGAAGAAAGCCGAGTTGCACGAGTTCTTGGAGTTGGTCCACGTCGGAGGTCATGCGCGACACCACGACCCCGGCCTTCTCCCGGTCGAAGAACGGCATGGATAGGGCGAGCAGGTGATCGAACACCCGCTTGCGCAGGTCACGCATGAACCCTTCGCCGGCTCTACTCACAAGGAGCACCTGGGTTCGGGTGGCCCAGTAGGCCACGACGGCTACCACCACGTAGATGCCCACGGTGACGTTGACCACCGCCGGACGGTTCTGAGAGATCCCGTGGTCGATGGCATACCTGAGGAGGTAGGGGCCGGCGAGGATGGCCGACGTCGACATGACCACGAAGACGAACGAGCCCACTGCATCGCGCCGGTAGGGGGCCAGGAACCGCAGCGCCCGGCGTAGGACCTTCCCGGCGACCCTACGGTCCAGAGGCTCTTCGGTTGCCGCGGTCATCGAGCACTCCCCTCGGCAGAAGCGTGACGGTCCTGCTCCTCGCGTGCTTCAGCGGAGGCCAGCACCTGTCGGTACTGCTCGCTGGTGGCCAGCAGATCCCGATGGGAGCCGTCGGCCACCACCTGTCCGCCGTCGATGAGTACCACCCGCTCGGCCAGCGAGATGGTGGCCGGTCGGTGGGCGATCACGATCGTGGTTCGGCCGGACATCACCTCGGTGAGCGCGTCACGGATCTCGTGTTCCTTCGTGGGGTCGACCGCCGACGTCGCATCGTCGAGGATCAGCACCCGCGGGTCGGCCAGGATGGCCCGGGCTATGGCGATGCGTTGACGTTGGCCGCCCGACAGCGAGAAGCCACGTTCGCCGATCTCGGTGCCGTAGCCCTGGGGCAGGTCCATCACGAACTCATGGGCGCCGGCCAGTCGGGCCGCCCGCTCCACCTGGTCCACCGATGCGTCGGGATCGGCGAAGGCAATGTTGGCGGCGATGGTGTCGGAGAACAGGAAGGTGTCCTCGAAGACCAGGCCGACGGCTCGACGCAGTGACCGCAGCGACAGGTCTCGCACGTCGATGTCGTCGAGGCGTACCGATCCGTGGTCTACGTCGTAGAAGCGCGGTATGAGCTTGGCCACCGTGGACTTGCCGCTGGCCGTGGCTCCGACGAGGGCGACGCTCTGCCCGGCGGGGATGCGCAGTTCGAACCCGTCGAGCACCCGGCGCCCGTCCTGGCTGTACCCGAAGGTCACCGCGTCGAAGTGAACGTCGCCACCGGTGGCAGGTAGCGACACTGGACGGGCTGGTTCCACCACCTCGACTTCGGTGGCCAGCACCTCGTGGACCCGCTGAGCGGAGGCCGAAGCCCTTTGGGCCATGGCCACCACCCAGCCGAGCATCCGTAGCGGCCAGATCAGCAGCACCACGAAGGCGTTGAAGGCGACGAGAGCACCGATGGCCAGATGACCGGCCATGACCTGGTGACCGCCGTAGGCCAACACCACGATCAGACCGATGTTGGGCATGGCCTCCAACGCTGGCCAGTAGGTGGCCCGGATGCGGGCCCCGTCCATGGATGCCTCGTAGAGATCGTCGGCTTCTTTCTTGAGGCGTTGAGCCTGGTTCGCTTCGGCCGCGAACCCCTTCACCACCCGGATCCCCGCCACCGTCTCCTCGACGACCGCCGACAGCTCCGCCGACTCCTGCTGCACCCGAACCATGGTGGGGTGCAAACGGGTCGCGAACCGCTTGGCCAGGTAGTTGATGGCCGGCAGCGCAGCAAGCGCGAGCACGGTGAGGACCGGGTCGATCATGACCAACATCACGGTCACAACCACCACGGTGAGAAAGTTGGCGATGGTGAGCGGGACCAGAACCACCGCGTTCTGAATCTGCTGCAGGTCGTTGTTGCCCCGGCTCATCAGCTGACCGGTCTGTTGGCCATCGTGATACCCGAAGTGCAAGCGGGCGAGGTGGGCGAAGAGACGGTCCCGTAGAGCAGCCTCTGCGTAGCGGGCCTCGCGGAACGCCGAATAGCGGCGCAGGCCGGTGAACGTGGCCGACACCATGGCCGCGGCCGCTATCAACCACGCGTACCGGGTCACCGCCGAGGTGTCCCCCGCGTCGATCCCCTGATCTATGGCCTTCTCCACCAGTTTGGGCACGCTGACCTTGGCCAGCGTCCACGCCATGCCGGCCACCACACCGGCCAGCAGCCCCCATCGTTGCGCGAGCATCTGGCGCCCGATCAGGCGCCAACCGTCCCGTCCGCTCTCGGCCGTCTCGGCGTGATCCTCGCTGATGGCTGCCTCCTACCGCCCCGACTGACCTGGCCGGATGATCACGGTATCGCCCACCCACCAGATTCGGCCCCACAATTGAGGGCTGGCGTCCTACGATCGGGCCATGAGCATGGTTCCCGTCGCCGAAGCCCCCGTGCCGGTGGCTCTCTCGACGCCAGCCTGGAGAAAGCCGTCGCAGATCGGTGCGGCTGCGGTCGCGGCCACTGCCGCCATCTCAGTTCTCAACCCGGTCAGCAACCACGTGCCGCTGTGTCCGTTCCACTCCTTGACGGGTCTCGACTGCCCGGCCTGTGGCGGGCTTCGGGCCGTGTTCTCCCTGTCCCGTGGCGACATCGCCGCGGCCGCTAGCCACCACCTCCTGTTCACGGTGGCGGTCCCTTTCCTCATCGTTGGTTGGGCCCTCTGGATGGTCCGTGCCTTCGACCGACCGCAGGCCGCTCACATCGTGCGGCCCCGCTGGTTCGGACCTGTCGCTCTGACGGTGCTGGTCGTGTTCACCGTGGCTCGAAACCTGCCAACCTTCGCCTGGTTGGGCAGCACCTGACCCCTCCCCCATCCCCGCAAATCGGAATGGCCCGGGCCACCAAGGCCTCAAGTATTTTGTCTGATATGCCGATGGGCATGACGGGGGACTGCCGACATCTACCTGAGAGGTGAGCCGAGTGCGCATCGAGCAACTGGTTCTGTATGGCCCAGGAGACGACGATCGCGTTCGCCTCGCCCCTGGTCTCACCGTTTTCGCGGGCCTAGATGCTCAGGAGCGCTCCGACCTCATCGAGACCGTGGTCGACGCACTCACTGGTCGCCTCTCGAATGCGTCGGTGGCCTATACCGACCATGCTGGGCGCAAGGTCTTCGCTGACCGCACCGGGGCAACATACGCAGACTCTGGAAGTCCTGCCCCTGCGCCCCAAGACCTGCTCGGTCAGGACACCGATGTGGTCACGAGGTTGTTGACCCTCACCGCCGATGACCTTGGTCTCGGCCAGCAGATCTCTCCCGGCGAACTCCAAGCGCAGTTGGCCACCACCCGAGCTGAGCTCGACCGGCGGGCTACCGAGTTGGAGGAACTCGCCAGCCGGGCCCGCACCATCGATGCCTGGCAGGATGAGCTGGCCGCTCTGGCGGCGCGAATCGACCGCCACGACGACGACGTCGCCCGCTGGGCGTGGATCGAGCTGCGGCGCAACCTCGACGAGCTTCGAGCCGAGTTGAACGTGCAGGACCATGTCGACCTCGGTCGCACCGATCAGCAGATTCTCCAATCTGTCGACTCGCTGCGGTCAACCGGTGCCGCCTGGGCCGACCTAGCGGCGCAGGCCAGCGAACTGCGGGCCGGTCTCGGCTCCCTACCAGCGGTATCGGCCAGCGATCTGGCCCGAGTGGCGGCAACTCCCAGCGAGCTCCCCACCGACTTTGCCGGCAGGCTCGATGCCTGGCAGGCCGCCGTCGACCTGCGCCGCACCGCCGATGCTGAAGTGGCGCAGGCCTCTGCTCCACCATCGCCTCCCGACGATCCGCTCGTGGTGGCATTCGCGGAACTCGATCAAGTGAAGCTGTGGGGTCGTCACGCCAAGCTGGAGCAGGCCAACGAGGCTTTCTCGCAGGTCTCGAATGCTTCGGATCGCAACGAGCTCGCCCCTGAAGCCGAGGCCGCCATCGAGCGCGCCCACCTGGCGGTGGTCCACTGTCAGAAAGACGTGGAGAAGCGTTTCACCCTTGGCACGCTCGGCGCTGGATTGGCCGCGGTCCTGGGCTTGCTCCTAGGTAACGGGGTATCGCTCGTGATCGGAGCGGTCCTCCTGGCCGCATCGGTCGGCATCGCCGTCTGGCTGATCCTGGTTCCTCGCCGGAAGCTGGCTGCTGCCGAACTGGTCGAGGCCCAGGCGCTATCCGATGCCGATGCTGGTTCTTGGCTCGGTCTCCACCTTCGTCGGCTCGACGGCAACAACGATCCTGCCGAACGGAAGCGCTTCGAGAACGCGGCCAAGAACCGGGCTGCAGCTCAGATCGATTGGGATGAGATCGCCGGAGCGGTGTCTCCGAAGGACCTCAGCGATCGGGCCAGTGCCGTCAAGGCCTACGCCGACTCCACCTCACCGGCGTCGATCGCCCGCCGCATCGAAGAGACCCAGGCCTTCAGCGCGGCGGCCACCAAGGCCCAGATGGCGGCCCGACGAGCCGTCACCAGTGGCCTCGAGTCCTACGGGTTCGTCGATGGCAGCGCTATCGACATCGATCCACCCCGGCTTCAGACTTTGCTACTGCGCCGAATCGCCGCTGGCGATGTGGCCCGGCGGGCCCGTCAACTCGACGTGATCCGGCAGCGAGAGACCGAGGCATCCCGACGACTCGACGACCTCCTCACCCGCCTCGGCTACGAAGACGGCGATCTGGAGAGCCGTCTGGGGCGTGCCATCCAGGCCGTGGCCGCGGCCCGCAGCCGGCAGACCGGAACCCCCCGGACTCGCTCCGACATCACCACCGACATCGAGAAGGCCATCGACCAACTCCGGGCCACCGCCCGGCCGGCGTGGGCCAACAAGCCCGAACCCACGGGTCCGCCCATCGATGTTCAACTGCTCGATGCCCGCAAACGTGAGATCGGCGAACTTGTGTCCAGCGCCGGTCGGCCCGACGTGGTTGGAGCGCAACACCGCTTCGACATGGTCCAGGCGGAGGCCCGAAGCCTCGAGGAACGTCTTGAGGAGATCTCAACCGGTCGGGGCTCCTTGCAGCATCAGATCGTGGGGCGCCTCGGTCGCACGACGTTCCTCGGCGATCACGAAGAGCCGGTACCGGTCTTCATCGACGATGCGTTTCGCAAGGTGGCCGACGGCGAGCGGATGGATCTGCTCGACCTCGTGCTACGCCTCAGCAGCAAGGTCCAGGTGGTGGTGCTGAGCGATGACCCGTTGGTCAACCGTTGGGCCCGGAACCGCAGCAAACACACCGACGTGGTGCTCTACGAGGCCGACGAGCACGTCGAGGACCTCGTGGCCGGGCCACTCCGGCTACCGGCCGCGGTCACCATCTTCTGACCACCTGAGCTACCGGCCATCGAGGAAACCCGGCGGCACCAGACCCATTCAGTCGAGACGACGCAGGTCCTGGCGATACCAGCGGCCGCGGGCGACATACGACTGCATACCGCGCGTGATCATCTCGGGTGTGACCATGCCGGGTCGGATCTTGGCCGGGATCCCGAGGGCCATCGCCCCTGACGGCACCACGGTGCCGCCGGAGACCACGGCCCCGGCACCAACCAGGGCCCCCGACTCCACCACGGCATTGTGGAGCACCACCGAGCCGGACCCGACCAGGGCCCCGTCGTGGATGATGCACCCTTCGAGGTGGGCCAGATGACCGATCACGCACTCGTCACCGATGGTGGTGGCCTGGAAATGGGTGGTGTGGATGATGGCCCCGTCCTGGATCGACGTGCGGGCCCCCACGTGGATGTTGCCGTCGTCGCCCCGTAGGACGGCCCCGGGCCACACGGTCGACTCCGACCCGATGGTGACCGACCCGATTATCACCGCTTCGGGAGCGATGTAAGCGTCGGTGGCGATGTCGGGGACCCTGTCCCCGAGTGCGTAGATGGCCATGGCCGCGAGCGTAGGTCGTGGGACGCTACAGCCGGCCCTAACCTCACGCGGTGACCGAAACCCCCGATCCAAACCCCTCTCTGTCCGAGACCGGTCCTCCTCGGCCTGCGCCACGGGAGGAGACCCGTGTCCACCACGGCGATTCAGTGGTCGACCCGTATGCCTGGCTGCGCGATCCCGACGATCCGGCGACGGTCCCCCATCTAGAAGCCGAGAATGCCTGGACGGAGCAGGTCACGGCCCGACTCGACGGCCTGCGCTCCACGATCTTCGAGGAGATCCGCACGCGCACCCAAGAGGACGACACCTCGGTGCCGGTCCGTGACGGTGATTGGTGGTACTACGGCCGCACCGAGACCGGGAGCTCCTACCCGCTCCACTGCCGTCGCCGTGACCGCGGCGACCACTCCGGCCCCGACGGACCCGAAAGCGTCTTCTTCGACCCGAACCCCTTGGTGGAAGAGGGCGGGTATCTGGCGCTGGGGGTTCTCGACGTGAGCCCCGACGGCAACCATCTGGCTTATGCGGTGGACCGTGACGGCGACGAGCGCTACGAATTGCGGTTCCGTGATCTGCGCACCGGTGACGAGCACGCCGAGGTGATCCCCGAGGTGTCCTACGGCTTCGCCTGGGCTGCTGATGCCGGTACCTGCTGGTACACGCTCCAAGACGAGGCATCCCGCCCCAACCGGGTGCTGCGCCACCGCCTGGGTGACGATCCGAGCCACGACGTCGTGGTCTTCACCGACGATGACGACCACTTCCACGTGACGGTGGGTCCGTCACGTTCGAGGGACGTTGTGGCCATCACCGCCCAAAGCGCGGTGACCACCGAGACGTGGGTCCTCGACGCCCACCACCCCGACGAGGCCGCGCAGGTGGTGGCGGCCCGCGAACACGGCATCGAATACGACGTCGCCCACCGACCCGGCGAACTGCTGGTGGTATCGAACCACGACGGGGCCGACGACTTCGCCGTCTGGCGGGCCTCGATGAACGGCATGGCCAGTGCGGCACGCTCCGAGTGGAAGCTGCTGGTACCCCACGAAACCGGACGGCGGATCCTCGGGGTCGAAGCGTTTGCTGGCCACACCGTCGTCCACGGGCGCTCTGCGGGCTCGTCGGCGATGTGGCTCCTCGATGACAGCTCAGGAACCCTCACCCCCTTCGAGATGGATGAGCCGGTGGGAACGATCCACCCAGGGACCAACCCCAGCTTCGATACCTCGATCTACCGGTTCGGCTATCAGTCGCTCACAGTGCCGGCATCGATCATCGATCAGGAACTGGCGACAGGTGAACGCACAGTCCGCAAACGCCAACCGGTGCTCGGGGGCTTCGACCCGGCCCAGTACCAGTCGGCTCGTGAGTGGGCGGTGGCCGCCGACGGTACTCAGGTACCGATCTCACTGGTCTGGCGACCCGACCGGGTGGGCGACGGTCCCGCGCCCACGGTGCTGTACGGCTACGGCGCCTACGAGGCTTCTATGGACCCGTGGTTCTCGGTGGCCCGCTTGTCCCTCCTCGACCGGGGAGGGGTGTTCGCCATTGCCCACGTCCGCGGTGGAGGCGAGCTCGGCCGGCACTGGTACGAGAACGGCAAGTTCGGTGCCAAGCCCAACAGCTTCAGTGACTTCGTGGCCTGTGCTCGACACCTGGTCGACACGGGCCGGACCAGCCCGGATCTCTTGGCGGCACGGGGTGGGAGTGCCGGGGGCCTGCTCATGGGAGCGGTGGTTAACCTGGCCCCGGAACTGTTCCGGGCCGTGGTGGCCGAGGTGCCCTTCGTCGACCCACTGACCACAGTCCTCGATCCCACCCTGCCGCTCACCGTCATCGAGTGGGACGAATGGGGGGATCCCCTCCACGATGCCGAGGCCTACGGCTGGATCCGCTCCTACAGCCCCTACGAGAACATCCGCACCGATGTGCGTTACCCGGCGATCCTGGCCACCGCCGGCCTCAACGATCCCCGGGTCGGCTTCCACGAGCCGGCCAAGTGGGTGGCCCGTCTGCGTGACCTGGTCGACGGAGCGGTCACGTCCTCACTCGACGAACGTCCCGTCTTGTTCAAGGTGGAACTCGGGGCCGGCCACGGCGGCCCGTCGGGCCGCTACGACGCCTGGCGCGACGAGGCCTTCGTGCTGGCCTTCGTGCTGGATGCTCTTGGTCTCAACCGATAACGAACTGGTCGCGGTCCACCATCGGATCGAGGGGCCGCGGTCGACCGCTGGTCGGCTCGATCAGGCCAGGTCGGCGTAGCCACCCCGGAAGAACACGAGGGGATGTCCTTCGTGGGTCACGGCCAAGTCGTGCACGGCCCCCACCACGATCTCGTGGTCTCCAGCGTCGTGGACGGCCTCGATCTCACAATCGATCCAGGCGATGGTGTCGGTGATCCGAGGCGACCCGAGCGGTGATGCGTCCCAGCCCACCCCGGCGAACTTGTTGCGGTCGCCGGAGGCGAACACCCGACACATCTCCTCTTGGTGGGCCCCGAGGATGTTGACGCAGAAGCGACCGGAATCTCGCAGCTTCGGCCAGGTGGACGAGCCCTTGCCAGCGCAGAACCCGACCAGGGCTGGTTTGAGCGACACCGAGAAGAACGACCCGATGGCCAGGCCCACCGGCTCCCCTTCGTGCATGCCCGCCACCACCGATACACCGGTCGGAAAATGGCCCAGCACCTGCCGGAATCGGGCACTGTCGAACATGGGGTCGGTCATTCTCTGGTCACTCCTCGACGATCAACGACGAGGTGAACCGTAGGCCAGGCCTCGCCGAATGCGTGCCCCGAGCCCGACCGGTCAGACCACCGGGGCGGGGGAAGCGACACCAAGGGCCACCGTGAGCCCTTCGGCAGCGCCGATCACCTCGGTGACCGAGGTTCCCATGGCATGGCGCTGGGCATCGAGGAGCATCCGATCGACGGTGTCGTCGTCATGCGCAGGATCGTGGTGGAACAGCGCTAGACGCTTTGCCCCCGCGTGGGCCGCCACCTGCACCGCGTACTCGACGGTGCAGTGGCCCCAGTCGACCTTCGATGCGAACTCATGGTGTTCGTATTGGGCATCGTGGATAACCAGGTCGGCTTCGTGGCACAGCTTGGCCACCGAGTCGCTGACGTGGTGCCCTTCGTCGGGCTGCTGGTGGTCGCTCACGTAGACGATCACCACACCGTCGATCTCGATGCGATAGCCGTTGGTGGCCCCGGTGTGAGGGACGTCGCCGACGGTGACGACGGCCCTCCCCCATTCGAAGGTCTCGTCATTCACATCGCGGAAGGTGATGTCGCCGCCGAGTTCCGAGGGCCGCACCGGAAAGAACGGCGGACGCATGAACTCGTCGAAGGCATCCTTCAGCGATCCCTCATCATCGCGACCGCACACCAGCAGCGAGGAGCCGGGCCTGTGGATGGGCACGAAGAACGGGAGGCCTTGTATGTGATCCCAGTGCAGGTGGGTGACCAGGGCCAGGCCCTGAAACGGCGGGTCATCGGCCTCAGCCGTGGCCAGGAGAGCATCGCCATAGAAGCGCAGACCGGTTCCGAGATCGAGCACGATCGGGGCCATGCCCGGGGCGTCGATCGTCACGCACGCGGTGTTGCCCCCGTACCTACGATTGGCCTCGCAAGGGCACGGGGTTGAACCCCGAACACCCCAGAACGTGACGTTCACCATTTCGTGTACTCCTGGCGACCCCTGATCGGGGGAACCGTAGCGAACCGACGACCGTCCGTGCCGAGGTGTGACGAAGACCACTCGGTTCGAAGGGCAGGCCCTGACCGAGGTGAGGCCTCTAACCTGCGTGCCCATGACCATCACCGAAGGGACCATCGAGGCCAACGGCCTCACGTTCAGCTATCTGGCAGCTGGCGACGAAGGGCCACTGGCCCTGTGCCTCCACGGCTTTCCCGACTCAGCGTGGACGTGGCGACACCTCCTCCCCATGCTCGCCGATGCCGGCTATCGAGCGGTGGCCCCGTTCCTGCGGGGCTATGCCCCCACCGAGGTCCCCGCCGACGGCCTGTACCAATCCGGGGCCGTGGCCACCGATGCCAACGCGCTCCACGAGGCCTTGGGCGGCGACGGCGATGCGGTTTTGATCGGTCACGACTGGGGTGCTCTTGCCGCCTATGGCGCCGCTGGTCATGCCCCCGACCGGTGGCATCGGTTGGTCACCGCCGCGGTGCCCCCACCGGCGACAGTGGCCACCTCGTTCCTGACCTACGACCAGCTGCAGCGCTCCTGGTACATGTTCTTCTTCCAGTCAGCTTTCGCCGATGCAGTCGTGCCCATGGACGACCTGGTCTTCATCGATCGGCTGTGGGCCGACTGGTCGCCAGGCTTCGATGCCAGCAACGAGCTGGCAGCGGTCAAAGATGCCCTCCGCGATCCCGCCAACCTCACGGCGGCGCTGGGGTACTACCGGGCCACCCTCGGGGACGGGGCCCGCAGTCCGGCATACGACGAGGTGGAGGCTGCCGGTTCGTCTCCCCTACCCATGCCGGTGCTGTACCTGCACGGTCGCTCCGACGGTTGCATGGGCGTCGATGCGATCGATGATTCAGCGGCGGCCTCGCTACCCCACCCGGCCAGCCGCATCGATCTGGTGGATGGCGTCGGCCACTTCCTCCACTTGGAGGACCCCGACCGCATCAACCGGTCGATCCTCGACTTCCTAGCCGAGTCCTAAAACGTCGAAACGGCGTAGATTTTGGTTGCCTGGCAACCAAAATCTACGCCGTTTCGATGCATTTGGGGGTGGTTGCTCCCATGCTCCACTTTTCTGGACTCGTCGATTTGTCGGGCGCAACGCTTTGGTGTACGCGAGTATGCGTGGGTGGGGAGCGGGGACGAGGTGAACGAAGCGTGGGGCGACTGGTCGGTCCATCGCCGCGCCGACGCGGCCCGGGCCTTCGGCCCCCTGATCCTGTTGCGCTACCTGTGCGTGGCGACCATCGCCTTCGCGTCCGCGGTCCTCGGCGATTTCCCCACATGGACCCCGATAGCGGTGATCGTCATCGGTGGCGGCACCACCATGCTCATCCACCTCGCCGTGCACCGGTACGGTCGCCTCCCCAACTGGCTGCCCATCGTCGAGATCCTGTCGTTGTTGGCCTTCCCCTTCATCTCACCGGTGGCCGTGCTC
>JBDTBS010000069.1:0-12151 GCA_039924035.1 Aquihabitans sp.
TGGTCCATGACCACGATCTTGTCGGCATCAACGGCGGTGGACAGGCGATGGGCGATGACCAGGGCGGTGCGGCCGTGGGCGGCCACGCCCATGGCCTGGCTGACCCGGGCCTCGGTGGACAGATCGAGGTTGGCCGTGACCTCGTCGAGCAGGAGGATGGCCGGGTCCACCAGCAGCGCTCGGGCCAGCGCCAAGAGCTGGCGCTGCCCGGCCGACAGCGACCGGCCCTGCTCGCCGACCACGTGCAGGTAGCCGCCGGGTAGAGCGGCCACCACCTCGTGGGCCCCGACAGATCGGGCCGCGGCCTCGACCTCGGCATCGGTGGCTTCGGGTCGGCCGTAGGCGATGTTGTCGCGGATGGTGCCGGCGAACAGGAACGGCTCCTGGGGGACCACGCCCAACTGCTGGCGGTAGGCGGCCAGGTCCAGTTGGCGGACGTCGATGCCGTCGATCAGCACCGCCCCGCCGGTCACGTCGTAGTAGCGGGCCACGAGCTTCTCGAGGGTCGACTTTCCGGCGCCGGTCTCACCGACGATGGCCACCGTCTCACCCGGTTCGATCACCAGGTCGACCCCGTCGAGCACCGTGGCCCCGTTGCTGGTGTAGGCGAAGCGGACGTCCTTCAATTCGATGTGACCGGTCAGCGTGCCCGGATGGACCGGGTTGTCGGCTTCGGGGATCGACGATGGTTCCGAAAGCAGTCCAGTGATTCGACCGACCGCCACCCGGGCCTGCTGGTACATGTCGAAGACCTGTGACAGCTGCTGGATGGGCCCGAAGAACACGTTGAGGTAGAGCAGGAACGCGATCAGTTCACCAGAGGTGAGGGACCCGCCGCTCACGAAAGCGGCCCCACCGGCGATCACGATGACCCCGGCCAGACCCGACAGCAGTTCCACGAACGGGAAGTAGATGGCCACCAGTTGCTGGGCCCGGAGCCGTGACGTCAGGTAGGCCCGGGACCTGCGGGCGAAGCGCTGAGCGTTCTCGTCCTCTCGTCGGTAGGCCTGGGCCACCCGAACGTCGCCCAGGCTCTCCTGGAAGTCGGCGTTGACCACCGCCACCTTGTCTCGAGCATCGTCGTAGGCCGTCGACGAGCGCTTCCGGAACCAGGTCGTCGCCCATGCCAGCGGGGGCAGCACCAGCATGGTCAGCAGTGCCAGTCGCCAGTCCATTATGGCCAAGGCCACCCCCACCCCTACGCAGGTGAGCAGCGCCACTACGGCGTTGACCAGACCGGTCTGAAGGAGTTGGGTGAGGGCTTCGATGTCGGTGGTCATGCGGGTCATGATCCGACCGCCCATCTCCCGGTCGTAGAAGTCGAGACCGAGCCGCTGGAGGTGGGAGAAGATCTTGACCCGCAGGGAGTAGAGGATCCGTTCGGCCGTCCGACCGGTCACGAACGTCTGGCCGGTCATCACCAGCAGGTTGGCCGTCACCACCAGCAGGTAGACGATGCTGGCCGTCCACAGCGCGCTGGTGACCTTCGGGGTGACGCCGGCATCGATGCCGTTGCGGATCAGCAGCGGCCCGGCCAGGTTGGCCAGCCCGTCGAGTACCACCAGGCCGAGTCCGACAGCCAGCTGCCACCTCCAGCGGGCGACGAAGGGCATGAACCGAAAGCGAGGGTCGGGGCGGGCGGCTTCACCCACGGGCTGATCGGGTCGGTCGTCGGCCGGGCGCAGCGCCGCCACCTGCTCGAGGATCTCGGGACTCGGGGGCAGCGACGCGCCCCATGCTCCGGGGCCACCACCGCCACCCACGCCCATGCCCAGACCGGGGGCTTCGTTCTTGCGGCCCGAGGACACGAGAGCGGCGTCGGTGGCCCCATCTTCGTCTCCGGCCCGAACCCACAGCGCCGGAGTGGTCCCGTCCGATGGGGCGCTGTCGGTGGTCGTCGATACTTCGACGACCACGTCGTCGTCGAGCAGATCGTCGCCGGGACCGGTGAGGAGGAGCCGATAGAGCTCGCAACGGTCATTGAGCTCCTCGTGGGTACCGACATCGAGGACCTGGCCAGCATCGAGCACGGCGATCCTGTCGGCCAGCAGCAGCGTGGAGCGTCGGTTGGCGATGATCACGGTGGTCCGGCCAGCGAGGACATCGCTCAGGGTGGCGTGGATCTCAGCTTCCACCCGACTGTCGACGGCCGAGGTGGCGTCATCGAGGATCAGGATCTGGGGATCGGTGAGGACGGCTCGGGCCAAGGCCACCCGCTGTCGCTGACCACCCGACAACGTCAGACCGCGTTCGCCCACCGCCGCCCCGTACCCGTCGGGCAGAGCGGAGATGAACTCGTGGGCCCCTGCCACCCGGGCTGCGGCCTCGATCTCGGCCGCGGTGGCTTCGGGTCGGCCGTAGGCGATGTTGGCCCCGATCGAATCAGAGAACAGGAAGGTGTCCTCGAACACGAGCCCGATGTTGCGACGTAGCGAATCCAACTCGACGGTGGCGATGTCGGTGCCGTCGATGCTGATGCTTCCACCGGCCAGGTCGTAGAAGCGGGGGAGCAGGAGCGCCACCGTCGACTTACCCGAACCCGACGTGCCCACCAGGGCCAGGGTCTCGCCCGGTTCCACGGTGAGGTCAAGGTCTCGGAGCACCGGCTCGGAGCGCAGGTAACCGAACTGCACGTGCTCGAAGGTGATGCGACCTTCGGGCACTTCAAGAGGAGGAGCATCGGGGGCTGACTGGACGGTGGCGGTGGTGTCGAGCACCTCGAACACCCGCTCTACGCCGGCCCGGGCCTGCTGACCGATGGTGACGAGGCCAGCCAGCATCCGGGCCGGAGCCTGGAGTTGGCCGACATAGCTGGCAAAGGCCAGGAAGGTACCGATGGTGATCTCGCCTTGGATCACCAACCAGCCGCCGAGAGCCAGGACCGCCACCTGGGCCAGCGCCGGCAGGGTCTGGAGCAGAGGCTGGAAGCGTGACTGCAGGCGGACGACCCGGACCCGGCTGGCGTAGAGGCGTTCGGCGGAGGCAGCCATGCGGGTCACCTCACGGCGTTCCTGGCCAAAGCCCTTCACCACCCGGACACCGCTCACCGTCTCGTCGACCACGCCGGCCACCGACCCGGCCTGCTGCTGGGCATCCCAGGACGCCGGGAACACCGATGACCGCAGCCGTAGCGAGGTGAGGATCATCAGGGGGGTGGCGGCCAGGGCCACCACCATGAGAAGCGGGCTGAGGAAGGCCATGGCCACCAGGGCCACCACCAGGAAGAGCACGTTGGCCAACACCAGCGGGAGGTAGGCCAGCAGACCCTGGACCAGACCGATGTCGGAGATGGCCCGGCTCACCACCTGGCCGGTGCCCATCTGGTCGTGGCGGGCCACATCGAGGCGTTGCAGATGGTCGAACACCTGGGTGCGCAGATCGTTCTGCACGTCGAGGCTCACCCGGCCAGCCCAGTAGCGACGGACATAGGCGGTTCCGAACCGGACCAACGCGGCCAGGACCAGGAGCAACAGCCCGGGCCACAGGGGCGACGTGCCGGCCACGATCACGTTGTCGACGATGTAGCGCTCGACCAACGGCACCAGGGCCGTCACCACCTGGCCGATGCTGGCAGCCCCGAGGGCGATGACCACGTTGCGACGGTGGGGTCTCAGGGCAGAACCCAGCTGCTGGAGCCAGCCGCGTTCGGTGGTTTTGTCGCTCATCGTGAGCGTGAGGGTACCGATCCCGAGGCGTTACCCGACCCGGGGTTTTGGGGCTGCCCACGGCCGATAGCGTTGAGGCTATGGCTGATCCGCCCGCGGAGGACCCGTTCGAGGGCTGGGTCCTCGACGACAACTTCGTGAAGGGTGCCTTCCGCACCGAGCACAGCGCCGAGGAGCACGTCGAGCGCATGCAGCGTATCGATGCCGACCTGCGGCGAATGCCCGACGACGGCCCAGGCCAGACCGGTCGCACCGGCTCTGGGGGTGGGCGCTTCCGTCGCCTCCGCAGGCGTGTGCCCGGCTGGGTGTTGATAGCGGTGCTGCTCGTGATAGCGGTGGTCGCGGTAGAGGTGTACCAACGGCGTAGCGAGCCGTCACCAGAGGTCACTTCGGCATCCACCATGCCCGATGTCCTCGTGTTCGATGGTCAGGTAACGGACTGGCCGAGTGTCCCAGCCGACGTCAGCCCGGTTCCGCTCGGTACCCCACCAGCCCCGCCGTCCGGTAGCGGTTCCCATGCCTTCTTGCAGACCCAGCCAGGGTCAGGTGAGCCCGTGGCCTACGACCCCTGCCGGCCGGTGCAGGTCGTCGTCAACGATCTGGCCGCCCCCGCGGGAACCGAAGGTCTCATAGCCCAGGCGGTGGCCGACGTTGCCGCCGCTACCGGTCTGCAGTTCGAGATAGAAGGGGTCACCACCGAAACGCTGTCGTTGCCACGGCCGTTGGTGCAGAAGGCCCGGTATGGCGACCGTTGGGCTCCCGTCCTGATCACCTGGACAGATCCCTCCAGGGTGGCAGCCCTGGAGGGCAACACGGTGGGGGTCGGTGGCAGCCAACCTGTCTCGGCGACCGGCGACCAGTTGGTGTACGTGAGCGGACTGGTGGCGCTCGACGCTCCCGACCTGACCGAGATCCTGGACCGACCTCAAGGTTCAGAGGTGGTTCTGAGCGTGATTGCCCATGAGCTCGGACATCTGGTTGGCCTAGACCACGTGGATGACCCGGGCGAGATCATGCAACCCGAGGGTCACCCTTCGGTCACGACCTTCGGTCCCGGTGATCGCACTGGGCTGGCCCGCCTCGGGGACGGAGCCTGTTTCCCCGACCTCTGACCGCTCGCATGGTTCGCCGCTGGTCGGTGACGTGAGTACGCTTGTTGTCGTTCCGGTGCAGTCATGCCCGGTGTTCTCCCCCTCCTCCGGTATCGCATTGGTGACACTGGGAGGGGATCAAGGTCCGTCGCGTGGGCCGGGGGCCGACCTCCCCGAGGTCGGTTTCTTCCGTTCAGGCGCGGGCCTCCACACCCACGAACACATTTGTCTCCGAGGAGAGGTTCCCCATGTCTGAGGGCCAACCATTCGACCCGTCGATGCTCGATCGCAAGGACCGAGCCGAGTTGGTGGCCATTGCCACCTCACTCGGCGAGAAGGTCCCAGCTAGAGCCAAGAAGGCCGACATAGCGGCCCTGATCCTGAAGGCGGTCGGTGCCGACTCCGTCGCTGACTCATCGGTCGAGCCGGAGGCTGCCGCTGAGAAAGCAGCCCCGAGCAAGGCTCCGGCTGCTGGCGGCGAGAGGGGCCCGCAGAGCGGCAAGGGCGACGACAACATCGACAAGGCGGACGGTGGCCAGAACGGCAGCCGAGGCAGCGGCCCCCGTGGCCAAGACAAGGGCGGCCAGGACAAGGGTGGCCAGGACAGGGGCGGTCAAGACAAGGGCAGGCAACAGGGGGGCGACGATCGGCCCTCCGGCCGTCAGAACGAACCCAAGCAGGGTGGCGGAAACCAGGGTGGCGGCAAGCAGACCGACGACAAGCAGGGCCAGTCGAGCCAGTCCGGTGGAGACGCCGACCCCGGTAACCGAGCCGACCCGCAGCATCAGAGCGACGAGGGTGACGGCAATCGCCGTCGCCGTCGGCGCGGTCGTGACCGCAACCGTCCCCAGGACGAAGATCAGGGTCCGGCAGCCGAGCCAGTGGCGGTAGAAGGGTTCGTGGATCTGCGCGACGAGGGCTACGGCTTCCTGCGGGTCAACGGGTATACCCCGTCGCCTGAGGACGCTTACATCTCGGTCAAGCAGGTACGTCAGTTCTCACTTCGCAAGGGTGACGTGGTGGGCGGCAAGAGCCGCGCCGCCAACCGCAACGAGAAGAACCCGGCATTGGTCTACGTCGACACCGTCAACGGCGTCGACGCGTCCGAGGCCCCGCAGGTCCGGCCCGAGTTCGATTCGCTCACCCCGTTGTTCCCCGACTCGCTGCTCCGTCTGGAGCAGACCGAGTTCCCCGAGAACATGACGGCCCGGCTCATCGACCTGCTGGCTCCCATCGGCAAGGGACAGCGCGGTCTGATCGTGTCGCCTCCCAAGGCCGGCAAGACCACGGTGTTGAAGCAGATCGTTCGGGCCGTGGAACGCAACCACCCGGATGTGCACGTGATCGTGTTGCTCATCGACGAGCGCCCCGAGGAGGTCACCGACATGAAGCGGTGGATCCTCAACGGCGAGGTGGCAGCCTCCACCTTCGACCGTCCCACCGAGGAGCACGTCGCTCTGGCCGAACTGGTCATCGAACGGGCCAAGCGGATGGTCGAAACTGGCCGAGATGTGATGGTGGTGCTCGACGGCATCACCCGCCTGGCTCGGGCCTACAACCTGGCCGCTCCCTCCAGCGGTCGCACCATGGCCGGGGGGATGGACAGCGGCGCGCTGTACCCGCCGAAGCAGTTCTTCGGTGCGGCCCGCAACGTGGAGGAAGGTGGGTCCCTCACCATCCTCGCCACGGCCCTGGTCGAGACCAACACCCGCCTCGACGAAGTGATCTTCGAGGAGTTCGAGGGCGCCGGCAACATGGAACTCCGGCTGGATCGGCGTCTCGCCGACCGACGGGTGTATCCGGCCATCGACGTCGACAGCTCATCCACTCGTCACGAGGAGATGCTCTACGACCGCCGTCAGCTCCAGCAGGTGTACCAGATGCGCCGTCTGCTGGCGGATCTGAAGGCCGAGAACGGGTCGGGCGCAGCAGGCCTCGAGCTGTTGGTGGAGCGCCTCAAGGTGGCCCGCACCAACGAGGCCTTCCTCGATGAGATCGCCCGGTCCACCAAGGCCGGGGAATAGCCGACGGTTGTTCCATTTGGAAGTCACAAACTCAGCTAGCACACTGGAAGAACTATGAAGACCGACATTCACCCCAACTACGTGGAGACCAGCGTTCGCTGCTCCTGTGGGAACACGTTCATCACCCATTCCACGCAAGGGTCGATCTCCGTCGAGCTCTGCAACGAATGCCATCCGTTCTACACCGGCAAGCAGAAGCTGGTGGACACTGGTGGTCGCATCGATCGCTTCGAGCGTCGCTACGGCCGTCGCGGTAACTGACAACCCGAACTGACCGCACGTGCGCCGGGGCAACCTGGCGCACGTGTCGCGTCCGGGTCAGTCCCCATCCGAGGAGCATCCAATGATCGATCCTGACCGGCTCTCCGACCTCAGGATCGCGAAGCTGCGAACCCTCGCGTCTCTGAACTGGACCGTGCCCGCCGGGGCCACGGCCACGTCGTTCCCCGCGGGCGCAACGCTGTTCGACCCGGCCACCGCTCGCCTGTGGGTGCTGGTGGACGAGAACGCCGACCGTCGCCTCGGTGGTGTGTTGGCCGTCGCCCGTCGTGCCGAGGCCACGGAGATCCAGGTCATATCCGACGATGTCGACGGTGCTGGAGTGATGGCTAGACGGGCCGAACAGTTCCGCGACGACGTTCACGTTTGGACGCTGGTCGACGGTGCCCTTCAGCCGGTGCCGCCGGCCCCTACCGCCCAGGACCGGGCTCCGGCTCCCGAAGCCGAGGTCTGCCGCTCGATCTTGGTCGACGGTGGGCTCGAAGTGGTGGTGGAGGGAGGAAACCTCACTGGCGAGATCCTCGGTCTCGAGGTGGCCCGGGTCGTGGTGGACGATGCCGGGGCCCATGTGGAAGCCGGCGTGGGTCGCTTCGATCGCGAAGCGGGTGACCTCATCCGCGGTGACATGCCCGCCGCCGCCTCCGTCGAACGGGTCGCCGAACTCGTACGGCCGATGCGCAGGCCGGGCGCGGAACGTCATCCGCTCAACCAGATGGTCCCCGAGCGCTGGTTGCGGGCCATCCTCATCGCCCGTCCCGAACTGGTCGGAGCGGCCTCGCTGCGACCGGTCGGGTCGGCTCGACCTCGTAAGAACCTGCTGGAAGACGGCGTGGCCACCGCGGTGGGCACGGGCCTCGACGGCGCCCCGGTGGTGATGGTGTGTTCCACCGGTGTGTACCTGGACGCGGTCCCATCAGCAGCCGACGATCACCAGACCCATGGGCCCGATGCCCGCCTGGTGATGGTGGTTCCCGAACGTGATGACGTTCCTGTCACCCAGGCGCTCGTGGAGCGAATGCGACACCCTGCCGAGGTGGTCACCGTGCCCGACGACTGGCGGAACCTCACCGCAGAGTCCGACTGATGCTCGAGCGAATAGACAAGTTGGAGCACGAGTTCGCTGACGTCGAAGCCCGGTTGGCCGACCCCGATGTGTTCGCCGACCAGGACCGGTACCGCGAACTGGCCCGCCGCTACAAGGAACTGAGCGTGCTGGTGGCCAGCGGCCGCGAGCTGCGTACTCGGATGAGCGATGCCGAGACGGCCAGGGAGATGCTCTCGGATCTCTCCGGTGACGACCGAGAGATGATCCGCGCCGAGATCACCGAAGCCGATGCCGATGTCGAACGGCTCACCGCCGAGGTGCAACTGCTCCTCCTGCCGAAGGACCCCAACCAGGACCGCAACGTGATCGTGGAGATCCGTGGAGCCGAGGGCGGCGAAGAGGCCAACCTGTTCGCCCGGGACCTGTTCGGCATGTACCAGGGTTATGCGCAACGTCTGGGCTGGCGGCTCGAGGTCCTCAACACCGACGTGTCCGACATGGGGGGCTACAACGAGGTCACCTTCCTGGTGGCGGGCGACGGAGCCTGGACCCGCCTGAAGCACGAAGGCGGACCGCATCGAGTTCAGCGGGTACCGGTGACCGAGTCTCAGGGACGGATCCACACGTCGTCGGCCACCGTTGCCGTGCTTCCCGAAGCAGACGAGGTGGAGGTCGACATCGATCCCAACGACCTCCAGGTCGACTACTACCGCTCGTCGGGCCCTGGTGGTCAGTCGGTGAACACCACCGACTCAGCGGTCCGGCTCACCCACAAGCCGACCGGCGTCACCGTGTCCATGCAGGACCAGAAGTCGCAGATCCAGAACAAGGCCAAAGCCATGCAGGTCTTGGCCTCTCGCCTGCTCAAGCTGGAGCAGGACCGCCAAGCAGCCGAACTGTCCGAGGCTCGTCGCGACCAGACCGGCGGTGGGGGACGTTCCGAGAAGGTGCGCACCTACAACTTCAAGGAGAACCGGGTGTCTGATCACCGCATCGGGCTCACCGTCTACAAGCTCGACAAGGTGCTCCACGGGGAGCTCGACGAGATCAGCGACGCGCTGGTCCAAGACGAACAGACCCGGCGGCTCACGGAGGCCACGTGAACGACGACGGCACCGTCACCTGGCGCGAGCTGCTGGCCGAGACCACCGCGGCGTTGTCCGGTATCGATGGTCGCCCCGACCAGGAGAGCCGGTGGATGATCGAAGCGGCTTCGGGTCACGAGGGGCCAGACCTGGCCGCGGGGCTGGCGGAGCTGGCCACGCAGCGGGGCGTAGCCCACCTCGATGCCATGATCGCCCGCCGTTTGGCCGGCGAGCCCATCCAGTATGTGCTCGGCCGGTGGGCGTTCCGCACGCTCGACCTGCTGTGCGATCAACGGGTCCTGATCCCAAGGCCGGAGACCGAGCAGGTGGTGGAAATCGCCCTCGCCGAGCTCGACGAAGTCCTTCTGGCCCGACACGGCGACCACGAGGCCGTGGCCGTGGACCTCGGTACCGGCTCAGGGGCCATCGCCCTGTCGATCACCGTCGAACGCCCCGGCACCCGGGTGTGGGCCGTCGAGGCTTCCATGGAGGCCGCCGCGGTGGCCCGGGCCAACCTGGCCGGTCTGGGCATGGCCGGCGGTCGGGTCCGTCTGGTGGAGGGATCGTGGTTCGACGGCCTGCCTGCTGAGCTGCGGGGCACCGTCGATCTGGTGGTCACCAACCCGCCCTACATCGCCGAGCACGAGAAGTTGGCCCCGTCGGTCGCCGACTGGGAACCGGTGCAGGCTCTGATCTCGGGGCCCTCGGGCCTGGAGGCCTACGAGGCCCTGCTGGCAGATATCGCCCAGTGGTTGGCCCCCGGCGGTGCGTTCGTGGCCGAGATCGGAGCCACCCAGGCGGCAGCGGTGTCCGCTTTGGTGGCGCAGGCCGGACTGGACGACGTGCGGGTGGAGCAGGACCATGCCGGCCACGACCGCACCGTGGTGGCTCGCAACCCGGGCTGAAGTCAGCCGTTCAACACCTGCGCCAACTCTCGGGCCGCTTCCTCGGAGAAGTCGCCGCTGATGATGAAGGAGTCGTCGGCCAGATCCTTGGCCTGAACCGACGGGGCGCTCAACACTGTGGCGTCGAGCACGATGGCAACAGCCCCGGGACCGACCGTGCCCGGGCAGGTGGACGCGCCTTCGTAGCAGGCATTGAACATCGTGTTCAGCTGGCCCCGGGACGACTCGGCCGCCGTTACCTCGATGAGCCACTGACCGCTGTCGAGCACGGCGTCGGCGGTGGCGATGTCGTTGCCGTCGGCGCCGGCTGGTCCCACCAGGTAGCAGTTCGACTCGTCGCTCTCGGGCAGATCGTCCATCAGGAGCACGTCTTCGCCCTGGGTCGGCTCGCGCGCTTCGAGGTCGGTGCACCGTTCCACAGCCAGGACCGGACGGAGCTGGAAGTCCTCCTTGGTGAGGTCGGACTCGATGGCATCGGTCGTCGATTTGGGCGTCGCCGGATCGGGGGCTGTCGCCGCTAGATCGGAGGTCGTCGTCGTATTGCCGCGGGCCACCACGGTGGTGTCAGAGTCGCTGCTACCGCACCCAGTCGCACCCAGCGCCAGCAACGACGCTATGGCGAACATGGCGAGGCCTGAGCCAGTGCGGGGAAGTTCCATGACCGGAACGCTACGTCGAACCGAGAACGACGATCGGGTTCGTGATGCTGGCTGCCATCGATTGCTCTGGGGCTCGTTCCCTGATGCAGTCGGCTCAGGTGTCACCGCTATTGGCCGACGGAGCAGATCTTGCTCGGTCCGGTCGCCGACGATCGGCAGCTGGACGGGAACAGCGGCTGCGCTGGCCGCTCCGTTGGCCGGTCTGGGTCGCCATGATCGGTACGATCCGTCTGTGGCCGATGGACTGACGACGATGGGCCTGGCCACGCCGGCTGAGATGGTCGCGGCCCTCGAGGTTGCAGAAACCGTGCTGCGGGGCGGCGGGACCGTGGTGCTGCCCACCGACACCGTCTACGGGCTGGCCGCCCTGGCGTCGGTGCCGGGAGCCACTGCTCAGCTGTTCGCCCTCAAGGACCGGCCCGCCGATCACCCTTTGGCGGTACTGGTGGCCGAAGTCGAGCAGGCATTGACGCTGTGCGTGGCGCCCTCGGCCCCGGTGCGGGTCTGGATGGCTGAAGTGTGGCCGGGCCCGCTGACCATCGTGTTGGAGCGCTCGCATGCGGCCCGAGACCTGGCGCTCGGCGCCGGGCCGGACACCATCGGCGTGCGCTGCCCGAGCCACGGCTTCGTCCGGGAACTAGCGGCTCGGATCGGCCCGCTGGCAACGACCAGTGCCAATCGCAGTGGCCAACCCACCCCGGTCGATGCTCGGTCGGCGGCGGCCTCGCTTGCTGGTGCTGTGGACCTGGTGATCGACGGGGGAACGGCCGGCACGGTGGCATCCACCGTCGTCGATGCCACGACGGACCCGCCTCGGATCCTTCGGCTCGGAGCGGTCGCCGCCGCTGCCCTCGGGCTGGATCCGACGGCCGAGTCGAACATCGGCTGACAGCCGATGGCGGTCGCCGCGTAAGATCTCCTGCGTGACCACCCGACTCGGCTTCGCCATCATCGGGATCGGGGTCCTTCTCATCATCGTGCGGGCCATCAACTGGGTCGACAGCGAGACGGCCGACATCTTGTCGGTGATGGCCATCGTGCTCGGTGCTCTGGCCGTGGCGGTCGACGGTGAGTCGGCCGACAGCGACGACGACTAGACGAAGCGGAACTCGCCCTCAGCATCCACTTCGCCGGTGCGTCCGTGGGTCTCGGTGGTGGTGATGGCCTCCATCACCTCTGGGTCGGTGGAACCGCCCCACGCCCGGCGGCCGTCAGACAGCAATGTGGCCACGATGGCCCGCTCGGGCTGGTTCTCCCGGTCGAACATGACCGTGGACGTCTCCACCGTCACCGGGCCATCGTCTGGGGCGACCGTCTCGGCCAGGTCACGGCTGGGTAGAGCATCCACGCCGGCCTGCCGGTCGACGTGACGGAACGGCTTGGCGGGCGGGCGGGTCG
>JBDTBS010000070.1:0-8862 GCA_039924035.1 Aquihabitans sp.
CAACACCCAGGGCGTGGTGGTGGTGCACGACGGAGCCATCGTGTCCGAGTGGTATGCCGACGGTTCTGACCAGGATTCGTGGGCTGCCAGTTGGTCGGTAGCCAAGAGCTTCTCCAGCGCCCTGATCGGCATTGCCATCGACGAAGGGAAGATCCTGAGCGTCGACGAGCCCATGACCACCTGGTATCCCGAGTGGGCAAACGACGAGCGCAGCCAGGTGACGCTCCGCGACGTGCTCCAGATGGCTCCCGGCCTCGAATGGGACGAGAGCTACGACCCCGCCGACATGGGCAACTCCGACATCATCAAGATCGGGTTCAGCGAGCAAGACCAGTTGGCCTACGCCAGCGACCGCCCACCCACCGGCGACGAGCCGGGCACCGTCTTCACGTACTCCAGCGGGACCTCGATGTTGCTCTCGGGGGTGCTCGAACAGGCCACCGGCATGCCCGCCGACGAGTACGCGCAGGCGGTGCTCTTCGACCCCATCGGCATGGAGCAGGTGGAATGGTGGCGCGATGCCGAAGGCCACACCCTCACCTACTGCTGTGTCGACACGTCCAGTCGCGGGTTCGCCCGCTTCGGGCAGCTCTACCTGAACGAAGGGCGGTGGGGCGACGAGCAGATCGTCCCCGAATCCTGGGTCGATGATTCGGTCACTGGTTCGCCCGCGGTACCCGAGCAGTACGGCTACCAGTGGTGGCTGACCGACTTCGACGGAGTCCCCGAAGACACCTTCTTCGCCAACGGTTTCGACGGTCAACACATCTACGTGATCCCGAGCCTCGACCTGGTGGTGGTGCGCAACGGCACCTACGTGAAGTTCGATGGGCCTCCGGTCGCCGACCCCGCCCTGTTCGGTAAGTACCCGCCCTCCGGCCTCATACCGGGGAAGGGAACGACACCGCCCGACGAGTGGGATACCTCTTCTTTCCTTGCCCCCATCGTCGAATCACTCGGCGGCTGATCCAGGCCGAACCAGCCAGACGACGCTCAGGAGCGACCGACCGTGGGGCCAGCCGCTTCTTCAGCCCGACGGGCCAGGTTCCGAAGCGCGCTCTTCAGCGCTCGGCTGATCCCACCGGCCAGCAGCGGGCCGCCGAACCGCAGCAGCCCGGCAGGCTCGAAGGCCATGGTGTAGGTGATCCGGGTTCGATCGCCGGGTAGGCGGTGGAGCTCCGCCTGCTCGACCAGAGACGCGAAGACCTTCGGTTTGGCCGCGGTACCGGTGAAGGCCCACAACTCGCCTTCATCCCAGGCAATGAAACGTTCGGCGATGGCGGCACCACCCCGCAGCCCCACCACCCGGGTGGCCCCGACGCCAGACTCTTGGGCCGATGTCGGTTCACACGACACCAGAGCGGGGCCGAACCATTCGGGCCAACGACGGTGATCGATGAGCACCGCCCACACCGCTTCGGGTGATGCATCGCTGTCCGCGGTGGCCTGGGCCTGCCGGGGCGATCGACCGACATAGGACAGGTCCCTTTCGATGAGCGCCGACGATGGACCGCCACCCACGAGATCCATCGGCGTCGGGTCGGGCGATGCTGTGGTCATGGCTCCATCATCTCGGTCAGACCAGCGCGTCGCGGGCCCCGACCAGACCGGAGACGCCGGCGCGTACGACGGCCGCCAGTTCGGGGAGCAAGTCGTCGTACATGCTCGACTCACGCCAGAACAGGGCGATCGATCGGCTGGGCACCGGCTCGGTGAAGCGCAGCAGGGCGATGTCGTCGGAATGGGCTACCGGGGCCTGCACGGCCAGTTCGGGCAGCAGGGTGATGCCCACGCCGGCGGCCACCATCTGGCGCAGGGTCTCCAAGCTGGTGGCCCGGAAGCCCCGTCGTTCCTTTGCTCCGGTGAGCTGACAGACGTCGAGGGCCTGGTCTCGCAGACAGTGGCCTTCTTCGAGGAGAAGCATGTCTTCGTCCTCGAGCACCGATATGTCGACAGGGCCACCGGCATGGGCCAGAGGGTGGGTGGCCGGCACGGCGAGAACGAACTCCTCGATGAACAGCAGCTCCTGCCGCAACCCGGCTTGAGTGACGGGCTGGGCCAGGAGTCCGACGTCGAGACGACCGTCGAGCAGCCGTTCGATCACAACGTCGGTCTTCTCCTCCACCAGGAGCAGTTCGAGATTTGGGAACCGCTGCCGCAGGGAGGGCACCACGTGGGGCAAGAGGTAGGGCGCCAAGGTGGGGAACAGGCCGAGGCGGAGGCTGCCGGCCTCGGGGTCGGTGGCCCGTTGAGCGATGGCCCGGATGATGTCGGCCTCCTTGAGAACGACCCGGGCATGTTCGACCACGGCCTCACCGGCTCGGGTGAGCAGAACCTGCCGGGGGCCACGCTCCACCAATTCGACGCCCAGCTCACGCTCGAGCTTCTGGATCTGAGTGGACATGGTCGGTTGGGAGACGAACGAGGCTTCGGCCGCCCGTCCGAAGTGAAGGTGGTCGGCGAGGGCAACCAGATACTGAAGATCTCGTAGGTTCATGGTGCGCTCCTGTTCGTGCCCCTCGGGCGAGTCCCGGCGCTGTGCACCGGAACTCTGCCGAGGTGCTTACGCCGAGACGAGGTCGTCGGCGGGGGTGGCGTCCGCCAGGGGCACCCGGATCAGATGGTCGAAGGCACTGAGGGCCGCGGTGGAACCGGCGCCGAGGGCAATGACGATCTGCTTGTAGGGGACGGTGGTGGCATCTCCAGCGGCGAACACGCCGGGTAGCGAGGTCTGGCCCCGGTGATCGATGACGATCTCGCCCCGCTCGGACAGCTCGACGCTGTCGGTTAGCCATTCGGTGTTGGGCAGGAGGCCGATCTGCACGAAGATTCCGTCGAGCTCCACGGTATGGCTCTCGCCGGTGGTGCGGTCCTCGTAGACGAGTCCAGTCACCTGTTCACCGTCACCCAGCACCTCGGTGCTGAGCGCGCTGACCACGATGTCGACGTTGGGGAGGCTGCGCAACTTGGCCTGGAGTACCTCGTCGGCCCGCAGTTGACTGTCGAACTCGATGACGGTGACGTGCTTGACGATCCCGGCCAGGTCGATGGCCGCTTCGACGCCCGAGTTGCCGCCGCCGATCACGGCAGTCCGCTTACCCTTGTAGAGGGGGCCGTCGCAGTGCGGGCAGTAGGCCACGCCCTTGTTGGTGTATTCGGACTCGCCGGGCACGTTCATGTGACGCCAGCGGGCCCCGGTGGACAACACGACGGTGCGTGACTGCACGGTGGCTCCGTTGGCCAACTCGACCGAGACCATCCCGCCGGGCTGGTCCGCAGGTATGAGCTTGGTGGCTCGCTGGAGGTTCATGAGGTCGATGTCATATTCCTTGACGTGCTCCTCGAGGGCGGCGGCGAACTTCGGACCGTCGGTCTTCGGCACCGAGATGAAGTTCTCGATGGACATGGTGTCGAGGACCTGGCCGCCGAAGCGCTCGGCGATCAAGCCGGTGCGAATGCCCTTACGAGCCGCGTAGATGGCGGCTGAGGCTCCGGCTGGGCCACCACCGATCACCAGCACGTCGAAGGGGTCCTTGGCCGCGATCTCCTCGGCGGCCCTGTCAGCGGCACCGGTATCGAGCTTGGCCACGATCTGTTCGAGGCTCATGCGGCCCTGATCGAACGGTTCACCGTTGAGGAACACGTTCGGCACGGCCATGACCTTGCGCTCTTCGACCTCGGCCTGGAAGAGGGCACCGTCGATGGCGACGTGCTTGATCTTGGGGTTGAGGACGCTCATGAGGTTGAGGGCCTGCACCACGTCGGGGCAGTTCTGGCACGACAGGGAGAAGAACGTCTCGAAGGCGTAATCACCGTCGAGGGCCTGAATCTGCTCGACCACATCGGGGTCGGCTGTAGACGGGTGACCGCCCACCTGGAGGAGGGCGAGGACCAGCGAGGTGAACTCGTGGCCGAGAGGGATGCCGGCAAAGCGCACCGAGATGTCGGTGCCGGGCCGGGCGATGGCGAACGAGGGGATCCGCTCGTCGGCCTCATCGGCCACCACGAAGGTCACCTTGTCGGACATCTCGGCGATCTGGTGCAGCAGACCCCGCAGTTCGGTGGACTTGGCGCCGTCGTCGAGCGAGGCGACCAGCTCTATGGGTTCAGTGATCTTCTGCAGGTGGGTATTGAGCTGATCGGCAATGGGCTGGTCGAGCATGGCGGGCTCCTGTCCTCAGGGGACGACGCAATAGACGAAGTGGTGGTTGGTCGAGCTTGGGAAGAGAACGGGCGGGTGAGGCCGAAGTGGCCCCACCCGCCCGCACGGCAGGAAAGGGTCAGATCTTGCCGACGAGGTCCAAGGACGGGGCGAGGGTGTCGTCGCCCTCTTCCCACTTGGCCGGGCAAACCTCACCGGGGTGGGCAGCCACGTACTGGGCAGCCTTGACCTTGCGCATGAGCTCGGTGGCGTTACGCCCGATGCCTTCAGCGGTGGTCTCGGTGAACTGGATGATGCCCTCGGGGTCGATGAGGAACGTGCCGCGGTCGGCGAGACCCTCACCGGGGCGGAGCACATCGAAGTTGGTGGCGATCTCGCCGGTGGGGTCGCCGAGCATCGGGAACTGAATCTTGCCGATGGTGTCGGAGGTCTCGTGCCAAGCCTTGTGGCTGAAGTGGGTATCGGTGGATACCGAGTAGACCTCGACGCCCAAGCGCTTGAACTCTTCGTAGTTGTCGGCCAGGTCGCCGAGCTCGGTCGGGCACACGAAGGTGAAGTCGGCCGGGTAGAAGAACACGATCGACCACTTGCCCTTGAGGTCGGCATCGGTCACGTCGACGAAGGCGCCGTTGTGGAAGGCAGTGGTGGAGAAGGGCTTGATCTCAGTGTTGACCAGAGACATGGGTGCATGACCTCGCTGTAGTTGGGGAGCTTCGATAGTCACTATATATCGAAACAGCGTGGTTCGATACCCATTCTCAATAGATTGACGCGATCGGTTCGATAGGTTCCGCCTATCACCCCTGGTCAGATCGGATGTGACCCCAACCCCTGCGAACCCTGCCCTCAGGCCGAAGTGGACCCGTCGGCCACGGTGTGGCAGTGGACGTGACAGTCGTGACCGTCGGCTCGGCGGATGACCAACTCATCGATGACCAGGCCACCCACCGACTGGGCCATGCCCTCGATCATCCCTTGGTGCAATCCGCACACAGTGGCCGGGTTGGCCACCGCCGCCGACTCGAACGGGCAGGCCCGCAAGGCAATGTCGGTTCCCTGCTGCCCATCTTCGGGGTGCGGCTCGAAACCCTGACGGACCATCTCACCGATGAACGTCCGCATGGACAAGGGCAGGGCGGGGTCTTCGTTGGAATGCGCTTCGGTGCGCATGGTGAGCGCCCGACCGGCCCGGCGGCCCACATCAACGGGATCGTCACCACTCTCGAGCACCTCGGCCAGCAGGGTGGCCAGGCGCTCATAGGGGCCGACCACGCCCCAACGACTATCGGCCGACCCGGCCACCTCGTAGAGAAGGCGGGGGCGACCACGGCCGTCGGGCTCAGCCACCGTCTCCACGACGAGACCGGCAGCCAGCAACTTGGTCAGGTGTTGGCGGATGGCGTTGTGGGTGTGACCCACGTGCTCCACGAGATCGGACACGCTGAGCGGCTCGTTGGAGTCGGCCAGCAACCGGAAGATCCGGTGGCGGGTCGGGTCGCCCAATGCCTTGGCCTGCTGTTGCAGGTCGCTCATGACCGGGCCACTCAGATCGCCACCGGGGAGCCGACCAACTGGTTGCTGTGGACACGAGCCACGTTCTGGGCCATGGCCACCGCCCGTTCGGCACCGGGCCCTGTCCAGCCGCCGGTGACCGTACCGATGAACAGCGACAGCCACCGCTCGAAGTGCTCGTGGCGGAACGGCGCCCGCTCGTGGATGAGAGCGTGGGCCCTGAAAGGGTTGCCCACGTAGCCCTGGATGCCGAGGAGAGCCCGGCACCAGAACAAGGTGAGCTTGGGCAGATGCTCGACCCAGTCGACCTGAGCCACGTCGTTGAAAAGCGGGCCGAGCAGGTCGTCCAGCTCGACCTGGGCGTAGAAGCGACGCACCATCTCGGCGATCTCGGCTGGGGAGTCGAGATCACGGGTCGGTATCGTTGGCGCGGCGTTACTACACATTCGGTGATCCTCCTCGAGTGGCCGGGGCCCGAATTTATTCGTAGGGAATCCGGCCTCCAGGTCGATATTCTGAAGCAGATGGTGTAGATATAGTGCCACACTCTCGTGGAAGGAACCACCATGAAGGTTTGGATCGATCAAGACTTGTGCACCGGCGACGGACTGTGTGAGGAAATCGCCCCGGCGACGTTCTTCGGCATGGACGACGGCCTGTTCTACGTAAAGGAGACCACCGAGCACTTCGACGAAGACAAGCTCTTCGACGGAATCGCCAACCCCGCCGGCTCCGAAGGGATGGCTCGAATCCCCGAAAAGACCATCGAAGCTGTTATCGAGGCCGCTGAAGAGTGCCCCGGCGAGTGCATCTTCATCGAAATCGAATGAGTGTTGAGCCTGCCGTCGCCACGCCGGTCGTCACGGGCGCCCCTCCAGTAGAGGCAGCCGTCCAGTCGGTCATCGACCGTGAGTACCAGTACGGCTTCTCCACCGACCTCGACACCGAGTTCGCGCCCAAGGGTCTCAGCGAAGACATCGTGCGCTTCATCTCGGCCCGGAAAAACGAGCCCGAGTGGCTGCTCGAATGGCGACTCGCCGCCTACCGGCACTTCCTCACCCTCGAAGAGCCGTCCTGGGCCCACGTAGAGATCGATCCGATCGACTACCAGGACATGTACTACTTCGCGGCTCCGAAGCCCAAGGGCCCGGCGCCCAAGAGCCTCGACGAGGTAGACCCCGAGATCCGTGAGATGTTCGACAAGCTCGGCATCTCACTGGCCGAACAGGAACGCCTGTCGGGCGTGGCCGTAGATGCCATCGTCGACTCCGTGTCGGTGGCCACCACGTTCCGGGCCCAGTTGGCCGAAGCGGGCGTCATCTTCTGCTCGTTCTCCGAGGCGGTACAGGACTACCCCGATCTGGTGCGCAAGCACCTCGGGACCGTGGTCGGCCCCCGTGACAACTTCTTCGCCGCTCTCAACGCGGCCATGTTCTCAGACGGGTCGTTCTGCTACATCCCAGAGGGCGTCAAGAGCCCGATGGAGCTGTCCACCTACTTCCGGATCAACTCCGAGGAGACCGGACAGTTCGAACGGACGCTGATCGTGGCCGAAGACCGATCCCAGGTCAGCTACCTCGAGGGCTGCACCGCCCCCCAGCGCGACGAGAACCAGCTCCACGCTGCGGTGGTCGAGATCATCGCCGGCGAAGACGCCGACGTGAAGTACTCCACCGTCCAGAACTGGTACCCCGGCGATGCCGAGGGCCGGGGCGGCATCTACAACTTCGTCACCAAGCGGGGCCGCTGCGACGGCGCCCGTTCCAAGATCTCCTGGACCCAGGTGGAGACCGGCTCGGCCATCACCTGGAAGTACCCGAGCGTGATCTTGAAGGGCGACGACTCGGTCGGCGAGTTCTACTCCGTGGCCGTCACCAACAACCGCCAGCAGGCTGATACCGGGACCAAGATGATCCACATCGGCAAGAACACGAAGAGCACGATCGTGTCGAAGGGGATCTCAGCCGGACGGTCGCAGAACACCTATCGCGGCCAGGTCAAGATCCTGCGGTCGGCCACCGGGGCCCGCAACCACACCCAATGCGACTCGCTGCTCATCGGTCCCAACTGCGGGGCCCACACCTTCCCCTACATAGAGGTGAAGAACGACTCCGCCCAGGTGGAGCACGAAGCCTCCACGTCGCGGATCGGTGAAGACCAGCTCTTCTACTGCCGCCAACGCGGTCTCAGCGAAGAAGACGCAACGTCCATGATCGTCAATGGGTTCTGCCGGGAAGTGTTCGATGTCCTGCCCATGGAATACGCCGTGGAAGCCCAAGCCCTACTACGGGTAAGTCTCGAAGGAAGTGTCGGCTGATGCTGCACATTCAAGGTCTCAACGCGTCGGTAGAAGGCAACCAGATCCTCAAGGGCCTCGACCTCGACATCGGTCCCGGTGAGGTCCATGCCGT
Organism: Aquihabitans sp.; assembly: GCA_039924035.1. Lineage (GTDB taxonomy): Bacteria > Actinomycetota > Acidimicrobiia > Acidimicrobiales > Iamiaceae > Aquihabitans. The sequence continues at coordinate 8,086 of JBDTBS010000070.1, forward strand.
CATGGGTCCCAACGGAGCCGGCAAGAGCACGTTGGCTGCGGTCCTGGCCGGGCGCGACATCTTCGAGGCATCGGGGACCGTCGAGTTCTTCGGTCAGGACCTCCTCGGTCTCGAGCCCGAGGAACGGGCCGCCGCCGGGATCTTCCTGGCCTTCCAGTACCCCACCGAGATCCCCGGCGTGGGCAACATGTACTTCCTGCGCACCGCCGTCAATGCCCTGCGTGAAGCTCGCGGCGAAGAACTTCTCGACGCCCGCCAGTTCATCACCTGGTCGAAGTCGCTGATGGCCGAACTGGGCATGAACCCGGCTCTGCTCAGTCGCTCGGTGAACAGCGGCTTCTCCGGTGGAGAGAAGAAGCGAAACGAAGTCCTGCAGATGGCGATGATGGAACCCAAGCTGGCCATCCTCGACGAGACCGACTCCGGGCTCGACATCGATGCTCTGCGAGCAGTGGCAGCCGGCGTCGAACGCCTGCGCACCCCCGAACGCTCCATGCTCATCATCACCCACTACCCGCGCCTGCTCGAGATGGTCGTCCCCGACTTCGTCCACGTGCTGCGCGGTGGCCGCATCGAACGCACCGGCGACCACACGTTGGCTCACCGGTTGGAGATCGACGGCTACGAGACCGTGGTCGCCGAAGCGGCCCCCGCATCGTGACCGCCAACCCGCTGCTGGAGCGGCTGCTGCCCACCACGGAGCAGGAGACGGCCGGGTGGCTGGCCCCTCGCCAAGCAGCGGCCCGCACCTGGCTGGACCGTCACGGGCTCCCCACG
>JBDTBS010000071.1:0-15781 GCA_039924035.1 Aquihabitans sp.
ACTGTTGAGGCTCGAGCTCGGTCGCGTAGGCCGGCGGTGCGTCTGCCTTTCGCACACGACAGCCACAGACCTTGTACTGCGGGATCTTGCTGATGGGGTCCTGCGCCGCGACGGTGAGACGGTTCGCGCTCTTGTCTCCCGGCCAGTGATACGGGATGAAGACCGTGTCGGGACGGATGGTGGTGACCACGCTGGCCGGCAGGGTGATGTCGCCTCGCCGGGACGTGACCTTCACGATGTCGCCGTTGGCTATGCCCAGTGAGTCGGCGAGTTTCGGGTGGATCTCACACAAGGGCTCGGGGTACTGCTCCACGAGTGGGCCGATGCGTCGGGTCTGGGTTCCTGACAGGTACTGGCTGACCACCCGACCGGTGGTGAGCCACACCGGGTACTCGTCGTCGACCACCTCGGCCGGAGGGCGATACGAGACCGGGTTGAACCGGGCCTTGCCGTCGGGGAAGGCGAAGTTGCCCCCCTCGTAGAGGCGGGGGGTACCGGGGTGACCTTCTTCGGGGCAGGGCCAGAACACGCCGTACTCGTCTTCGATGCGGTCCCAGGTGATGCCGGTGTAGTCGGCCTTGCCGCCCGACGAAGCCTTGCGGAGCTCGGTGAAGATCTCCTCGGAGTTCTTGTAGGGAAAGTACTTCCCCTTGCCCAACCGCTCGGCCAGATCGCAGATGATCTCCCAATCCCGGCGGGCATTGCCGGGAGGGGCCTTGGCCGCGTTGATCTTGATCACTCGGCCTTCGACGCTGGTGGAGGTCCCTTCGTCTTCTTCGTGTAGCGAGCCGGGCAGGACCACGTCGGCGTGGAAGGCGGTCTCGTTCAAGAAGAAGTCGATGGCCGTGTAGTGCTCGAGCTTGTCGAGCGCTTCCTGGGTGAAGTTGGAATCGGGCAGCGACACGACGGGGTTGAAGCAGATCGACAGCAGACCCTTGATCTCGCCGGCGTGGATGGCATCCATGATCTCCTGGGCCGTCAGACCGGCACCGGGGATCTCGCTCTCGTCGCAGCCCCATACCGAGGCCACGAACTCGCGGTGCTCGGGGTTGCTGATGTCTCGATTGCCGGGCAGTTGGTCGCACTTGTGGCCTTGCTCACGACCACCCTGACCGTTGCCCTGACCGGTGATGGTGGTGACCCCGCAACCGGGCTTGCCGAACTTGCCGGTGGCCAGGCCCAGGTTGATGCACGACAGCACGTTCTCGACACCCTTGGTGTGGTGCTCGAGACCGCGAGCATGGAGCAGCATGCCGGTGGCCGCAGACCCCCACCATTCGGCGGCTTGTTCGATGCGGCCCTTGGGTACGCCGGTGATCGACTCGCCCCAGGCTGGGGTGTAGTCGGCCACCGCGGCGGCCGCGGCCTCGAACCCGACGGTGTGGTCACCGATGAAGTCGTGGTCGAGCAGGTCCCGCTCGATGAGCACGTGGAGGATCGTGCCCATCAGCGCCGAGTCTGTTCCCGGCTTGAGGCCGAGGTATAGATCCGCGGTGCGAGCCATGGGGGTGACCCGGGGGTCGGCGATGATCAACTTGGCGCCCCGGTCACGGGCCCGCCACACGTAGCTGGTGGTGATCGGTGAGCACTCGGCAATGTTGGAACCGGCCACGAAGAGCACGTCGGCCAGGGGTATGTCGCTCCACGGGTTGGAGGCCCGGTCCATGCCCAGGGCCATCATGTTGCCCTTGCCGGCCGACACCATGCAGAGGCGCCCGTTGTAATCGAGGTTGGCGGTACCGATGCCGAGGCGGGCGAACTTGCCCATCAGGTATGACTTCTCGTTGTTGAGCGACACGCCCGACAGGACGGCGAAGGAATCGGGCCCGTGTTCGGCCTGGATCCGACGGATCTCGGTGGCCACCTTGTCCATGGCCGTATCCCAGTCGGTACTGCGGAAGCCGCCGGGGGCGGTCTCGTCGCGCATCAACGGGTCGAGGAGTCGGTCTTCGTGATCGTTCTGCAGGTAGCGCTTCACGCCCTTCGGGCACAGCTTGCCCTGGTTGAACGGGAAGTCGTACCAGGGCTCGAAGCCCACCACTTGTTCGTCTTTGACCTTGAGGATGATCCCGCACTGTTGGCCACAGAAGCAGCAGTGGGTCTTTACCTCGCGGTCGATATCGATGCCGGCGTTCCACCCGCCCTTCGGCGTCTCGTTGAGGTGGGGTCCGTACTTGGCAACGAGGTCTTCCTCGCTGATCGGTAGGCGTGCCATCAGCCAAATCCTCCAACTCGTTGGGTCTGCGCCAGCCCGACCATGCGGCGGCGGCAGGTAGGGCAGTAGTCCTGGTAGTTGACGCCGCTCTCGCTGCGGTAGTCGAAGCCCACCTTGGGGAGCACTGTCTTCAGGTCGTTCATCTGCAACATGGACGCGAACGGCTCTTCACACCGGGCGCAGTGCTGCTGGGTACCCGCGGCGCCGGCCTTCTTGTAATAGGAGACACCAAGCTGCGCCGGTCGCTGGAAGATGTGGAACAGCTTGCCGAACGGGATGTACATGAGCCCGAGCGTGACGGTCAGGGCGTGGACCGTGTTGAGGAAGATGTAGAAGCGACCTTCCATCCACAGGTTGGAGGCCGTGAGGGCCAGACCGGTGACCGAGACCGCGAACAGACCGGCCAACGGCAGGAAGTCGTTGGACCGCTCGACGGCCAGGGCCCCCGGGTCACGGAGGCGGCGGCTGAGAAAGATGAACACCCCAGCGAGCACGAGCACCGCGGAGATGTCGAGGGCATGGAACATGAGCCAGCCCTGCACGCTTCGGCTGTCGAAGCTGACAGTGGCTATCGGGCCCGCGAAGGCTTCGTAGCGGCGGCCGTTGTCGCCCACCGATTCGAAGTGCAGCAGGCCGAGGACCAATGGAAAGGTGACCAGCGCGGCCAGGATGCAGCCCCAGAACAAGAGCTGATGGGCGAACCAACGGGTGACGGAGCGCTTGCGGATGAAGTTCTGGGCCAGCAGGTCGCTGGCCACCAGGGCCGGTAGGGCCACGGCATTGGAGCCCCGCTTGCCCTTCTGTCGGAAGGACTCCCACCCTCGCCGGTTCATGAGCGCGGTGGGTGGCCGCTTCAGCCAGATCAGGTAGCGGTAGGTGACCCCGAAGATGGCGAACAAGGTGCCGAAGAGGTAACCGATGAGCGCGGCATCGAACCAACGAAGGTTGCCGCTGCCGATCACCGCGAGCAGGAGGGCCAGCAACACCAGGACGGTGCCGATGAACGCCGACCGCCGGTCGATGTTGGCTCCCTTGGTGACGGCCATGATCAGCCTCAGCCCTGCTGGATCGTGGTGCGATTCATGTCGGCGACACTATGTCAGCGCTCTGCTCGTTGCCGGATAGTTGCGGAAGGTAGTTGGCCTTTGGCCCCAGCTTCCTCAACGACCGGGGGCTGACACCGCGAAGTAGGGCTGGACGGGCTCGGAACCCGGTGCCGAAACCCCGCCTAGGAGACGATCCAGAGCTTTGGCCATCCGTCGGGCCCGGTGCTTGGCCAGGTCGGCACGAGGCCCGATGAAGTTGATGTCCATGGTGGTGTCGAACAACTCCAGCCATCGCTCATAGTGCTCAGGACCGAACGGAAACCGCTCGGCCACCGGTTCGTGGGCGCGGAGTGGGTGACCGTCGTAGCCCCGCTCGCCGAGCAGTTGCCAACACCAGAAGTCGATCAGTTTGGGGACGTGGGCCCCCCAGTCGACCCGCATGCCGTCGAAGACCGGGCCGATCACGTCGTCCTGGGCCACCTGGCGATAGAAGTCGCGCACGAAGACGTCTATGTCGTCTCGAGTGGTGAGGTCGGTGGTGGGTAGCGGGGGTGGATGGTCGGGGATGGTTCCCATGGCGACGGCCGATCAGTGGTTGCAGCTGTGGCCGTGGACGTGGTCGCCCTGGACCGGGGCCGCGGCTTCAGCGTCGTCGTGGCAGGCCGCTGCCATCGTGCCCACCCGCTCGGTACCGGCGGCATCGATGTCGGCTTCGAGGGCGACCACCATCGGGAACAGCAGGTTGTTCTCCTTGTGGACGTGGAGGTGGGTGTCGGACTCGATCTGGGCCAGCCCGGCGAAGGTGGCCTGATAGGTGGCACAACCGTCGGCCGGGGCCTGGTAGCCGTTGGTCATCTCGCTGAGCTTCTCGAGGAGGTCGCCAGCCGCGTCGTGCTCGCTCATGAGCTTCGAGATCGGGTTCTGGACCGATCCGAACGGGAACGTGGGCGGGGCTTCGTCGGCGGCCAGAGCTCGGATGGCTGGGAAGAGCATGAGCTCTTCCTTGCGCATGTGGGGCTCGAGCTCGGTGCGCAGTTGCTCGTAGGTGGTTCGGATCTCGACCAACTCGGGGTGACGTCCGCCGTGGACCTCCACGATCTTGTTCAGCAAGGCCGACACACGGGGCATTTCCTCCCACAGGAACTGGTGGTGGGTGGATTCGACGTGGTCGACGAGGTCTCGGGCCCCGAGGTTGCGCCACGGGACATCTTCGGGCACGGCCACCAAGGAGAGCTCGGTGACCACAGCACCAGGGTCGAGGCCCTTGTTGGTGGCAGCCTGGCCCAGGCTCAGGTGCCCTCCACAGCAGTAGTCGATGCCGAGCTTCTCGAGGTTTCGGGCCAACGACGGATGCTGGTTGATGAGGTCCCCGAGGGTCATGTCGGGGGAGATGGTGGTGAGCGTGGTGTCGGTCATGATCTTGCTCCTGGTTGCGATGGTTGCACTTGTTCGGGGTGAGTGGTTCAGGGAGCGGCCTAGAGCGGGCGGGCCGCGGCGCCAGAACTGATGTCGGCCAACGAGAGGCCGGCCAGGGTGGAGGTGAGGACGTGGCGGGCTCGGGCCCAGGCATGGTGCAGAGCGCAGGGCGTGGTCTCCGAGCAGGCTCGGTCGGCCACCACGCAGCGACCATCGTCGGTGGGCCCGTCGATGACCTCCACCACGTCGAGCACCGATACCCGGCTGATGTCGGCCACCAGGTGGTAGCCACCGGCGGGACCGGGCTCGGAGGCGACCCAACCCACCTTCACCAAGGGGTTGAGGACCTGAGACATGAAGCCGGGGGTGGCATCGAGCACCTCGGCCAGCTGGCTCCCCTTCAGGGGACCGTCGACCTCGGCCAGCGCGGTCATGGACCGCACTGCCAGGTCGGCTCGCCGGGTGATCTCTAGTCGCATAGTCAGAGACTACAGGATCGCCTGAGGGGTGCAACCAGGGTCGCCCACCACCCGGCAACGCAGGCCTGTCGGCCGCGGACCTACGGTGGGCTCGTGGAACCGAACCTGACCCCCGAGGCCTGCCGTGTACTGGGAAGCCTGCTCGAAAAGGAGCTGACGGTTCCCACCACGTATCCCCTCTCGCTGAATGCCGTCGTATCGGCCTGCAACCAATCATCGGGTCGCGATCCGGTGCTCCACCTGACCGATACCGATGCCAACGAGGCGCTCGACGAACTGCGAACCCTCGGGCTCACCCGGGTCCTCCACCCCAGCCACGGGGCCCGCACGCCCAAGCACCGCCAGGTGGCCGACGAGGCATTGGGCCTGGAGCCAGCCACCCGGGCCGTGCTCACCGTGCTGCTCCTACGTGGCCACCAGACCCCCGGCGAGCTGCGGTCCCGCACTGAGCGACTGCACCAGTTCCCGTCGGTCGACGAGGTCATCGCGGCCCTGACCGAACTGGCCGGCCGTGACGACCCCTTGGTGGCGGAACTTCCCCGTCGCCCAGGACGCAAGGAAGCCCGCTGGGCCCATCTGCTGGCCGGGGAGCCCAGCGAGGAACCCGGATCGTCCCCGTCTCCAACCGCCGACCGCCCCGAGCCCGCGGCATCGGTGCCAGTGCCCATCCCGGCCGAGGTGGCTCCGCTGGCTGCGCTCGTCGGCACCTGGCGCGGCGTTGGAACCGGGGAGTACCCCACCATCGAAACCTTCCGGTACACACAGGAGGTCGAGTTCCGACCGGTACCCGGCAAGGCCTTCCTCGCCTACCGGTCGGCCACCCGTCACCGCGACGACGATCGCCCCCTCCACGCCGAGTCGGGGTTCCTACGGCTGGTGGGCCCCGGGTCGGTGGAGCTACTGGCGGCTCAGGCATCAGGGATCGTGGAGATCACCGAGGGTCTGGTCGACGTCGAGGTGGGCACCACCGAACTGCTGTTGACCTCGACCTCGATCGCTGGTTCCAGCACGGCCAAACCGGTGACGGCCACAGAACGTCGCTACCGGGTCACCGGGGACGACCTCGTAGCCGACATGGCCATGGCGGCGATGGGCCACCCGCTCACCCACCACCTGCACGCCACCCTTCGCCGAAGCACCTGACCTGACCTCCGAACCGTTCTTGAGGGAGAAGTGGCTATGAGATAGCCACCATCTCCTCAAGAACGGTGGGGGCGCTTGGCGCTGCGGGGCAGACCGAGGCGAAATCGATTGGCTCCTCAGGCACCCGACAGGGAGACTCGACCGGTGTCTACTTCCCACCCGATCAGCCTCGTCGTCACCGATCTCGACGGGACCGTCTGGCAAACCGACGACCAGATCCCCGACGTGGTCATATCGGCCATCGGTGAGCTCAAGCGCCGGGAGATCCCGCTACTGGTGGCCACCGGACGCCGCCTGGCCTCTGCTCGAGACCCGTTCGCCCGCATCGGCATCGCCCTCCCCTCGGTTGTCCTCAACGGAGCCCTTGGCGTCGACCTGACCGACGGCTCCCGCTTCCACCGTGCCCCTTTCACCACGGAAGAGGCCACCGCCGTCCTGGCCGGTTTCCGATCAGTGGGCCTGGCCCCGGTGATCTACGTGGACAACCCTCGCTTCGACGTCTTCCTCGATCCGAACCCGTCGACCAACCCAGGCCACATCACGACGCTCGGCGCCACCGCGGCCACCGACGACCTCAGTCGGGTGGTGGCCGAGGAGGCCGTCCTCGGGTTCAGCATGATCGGCGTACCCCACCGCGACGGCGCCGCGGCCGAAGAGGCCGTCGGCCCGATCGCCGAGGTCCACCTGGACCGGTCGCTCGACTACGACGACCGGGCATCGTTCACGGTGGCTCCCCGAGGCCAGTCGAAGTGGGACGGGGTGCTGGCCTATTGCGCCGTCCACGGTCTCGATGCCAACCAGGTGCTGGCCTTGGCCGACGGACCCAACGACCTCGAGCTACTCGACGAGGCCGCGGTCAGCCTGGTGCCCGAGGTTGCCCACCCCGAAGCCCTGGCCCGGGCCGACCACATCATTCCTCCGGCAGCCGATGGCGGCTGGGCCGCAGTTCTCGACCACCTCCCCTGACCCTGCTCCGCTCTGTCGCCCGCTGGCCGGTCAGCCCGGCCCGACCGGTCGTGGCACGATCGGGGGGTGGACAGCACTCGGGTTGACCGTTGGTTGTGGGCAGTACGAATCCACAAGACCCGGTCTGCCTCCACCGCGGCCTGCCAGGGAGGGCACGTGGATGTGAACGGTGTGCCTGCGAAACCAGCCACCAAGGTGAAGGTTGGTGACCGGGTCGAGGCTCGGCTCGGTCCCCGGCTGCGCATACTCGAAGTGACCCGGATCATCGAGAAGCGGGTCGGTGCTCCGGTGGCCGCTGAGTGCTTGATCGACCACAGCCCTCCCCCGCCACCACCCGACCTGGTCGCTCCCGCCGGCATTCGCGATGCCGGCTCCGGTCGTCCGACGAAACGGGACCGGCGCCAACTCGACCGCTACCGAGACCGGTAGGTCCCGTTCATCTGATGGCGACGCTGGTCGATACGGTTCCCGTGAACGTTCCGTGACCCAAAGGACCCGACGTGGACGCACAGGCCGAACTCGCCAAGCGCAAAGTACCGACCTCGATCGACGATCTCCGCCAGCTCCGGCCCCGGCTCACTGATCATCTGGCCAAGGTACAAGCCGTCGACTACGAGTTCGCTCAGGTGGAACTGGCTGAACGACTCGCCACCAATCTGGCTGCGGCCATCGACGGTGCCGAGGATCTCAGCAACGACGACTGCGCCACCCTCGGGGCCGCGATTGCCTATTTCGTCTCGTCGAAGGATGCCGAGAGCGACCTTCACAGCCCCATCGGCCTCGAAGACGATGCCTTCGTGGTGAACGAAGCCTTCTCCCTCATCGGGCGATCAGACCTGGCCATCGACGTCCTGGATCCGTGACCTGCTGACTCGGGCGCTCTGACCTGAGCGTGAGCGCTACTGGTGGTCCCGTTGGTCGACGATGAGGCCCATCCAACATGCCGGGTCTCCGCCACCATCCAGGTCGGGCCCGGCCTCGGCCGCGGCTGGTCCGGCATCAGTGGACAAGGGCTGAGGTGGTATCGACCCGGGCGACGTGATGTTGTCGACAGGTGAGGCCTCGGGGGCGGCGTCGGATGCATCAGCGACGACGGCCACCGTCTCGTCTGCTTCGTCGGGTTGCATCTCCACCTCCCAGATCGGTCTGGGAGCCACGGTACCGACGGCCGTACCGCCGGTGCTCCAAGAGTGGTCGCTACTGGGCGGGAATGTCGCCCACTCGAACGGTGGACCCGTCGTCGCCGGGGGTGACCTCGATGCCGAGGCGGATGCGTTCCTTGAGGGTGGTGACGTGGCTGATGACCCCGACCATGCGGCCCCCGGCCCGCAGACCGTCGAGCTCGTCCATGGCCAGCTCCAACGAATCGGGGTCGAGGGTGCCGAAGCCCTCGTCGATGAACAGGGCATCCAACCGGACACCGCCGGTGTGGGCTTCGACGCTGTCGGCTACTCCAAGAGCCAGGGCCAGCGAGGCCTGGAAGGTCTCCCCGCCCGACAAGGACGACACCTCCCGTTCCTGGTTGGTGTTGGCATCGTGGACTCGGAGGTCGAGTCCGGCCTGGGCCGCGGCCGACGAGCCGAGCCGCTCGACCCGAAGTTGGTAGCGACCGCCGGTCATGGTGGCCAGACGACGGTTGGCGTGGATGCACACCTCCTGGAGGTGCGAAGCCAGCACCCAGCGCTGTAGTGGCACTTTGGGGGCCACCCGACCCGTACAGCGGGCGAACACCGCCTGGTAGAGGTCGGCTTCGACCACGGCGGCACCTGTCTCGAGCGCCAGCTTCCGGTGGAGCTCGGCAAGGTCGGAGACCGAGCCCAGGGCGGCGCGGGTGAGGGCAACTCGTTCGACCAGCGATCCGTGGGTGCTGGCCGCGGCGGCGACCTGCTCCTCCAGCACGGTGGTATCGGGTGGGTCATCGGGAAGGTCGGCGAACTCTTCGTCGGCCAGCCGGGTGGTGACCGTGTCCAGGTCGGTCTCATGGCGACGGATCCGGGCCAACAGGGAGGCACGATCGGTATCGGCCAGACGAGCGGCTACGGCCTCCGCGGCGGTAGCGAACCGCGATGAGGCCACCTCCTCGGTGGCGCGGGCCACGGCCACCTCGAGCTTGGATCGGGCATCGTCTGTGCTCTCGGCATGCTCACCGATCCGGCCGAGGGACTCGCGAACCTGGTCGAGGGCAGTGATGGCCACTTCGAGAGGGATCTCGCTACCCAGACGAGCGGACAGCACCTCTTGAGCGGCCGCGATCTGGGCCGCCAGCCCCTCGGCGGCCGCGGCGGTCGAAGCTGCAGTGGTTGCGGCCGCGGCGGCGATGGCCCGGTCTTGTTCGATGGACTCGGTGAGCTTCCTTTGACCGTCCAGCAAGCCGTCGAGCTTGGCTGCTTCGATGCTGGCGTCCTGGTGACGTTGTGCGGCCTCGGCCGCACCGCGGTCGGCGGCCTCTAAGTCGAGTGGGTGGTCGCCAATCTGAGCCGCCAGCACGGCCTGCTGCTGGAGCAGTTCCTGATGAGCCTCGCTGAGCTTCGTCTCGTGGTTCCGGGCCTGCTCGACCTGATCCTCGGCCATCTCCATCTGGGCATCGGTGACGGCATCTAGCGCCGGCTCGGCAGGATCGGGGTGGTCGGGAGACCCGCAGACCAGGCAGGCCACATCGAGCTCCAGGCGACCGGCCAGGTTGGCCGAGATGCCATCTAGGTAGCGCTCCATGAGGCTGTTCTTGGCATCACGGGCATCGAGGGCATCGGTGCGGGCCTGGAGGTGAGCTGCGGATGCGGCGACGACCCGAGGACCGAGGTCTACGAGACGACGGATGACATCGGCTCGGGCCACAGCCGCGGTCTCGGCCTCGGCCAGCGCGGGAACCTCGACGGCGGCCTTCCTGGACGCCTGGATCTTTTGATCGATGTCGGGGAGCAACGCGGTGGCCCGCTGTATCCGCTCGGCGGCCTCGGTGGCCTCGGCCTCGGCCAGTGCCGTGCGCTGGAGTGCCTTCTCGTGCTCGGTGGTGGCCACCTCCAGCTCACGGGTCTGTCGTCGCAGACCGGTGCAGGTGGTGTGTTCGGCTTCGACGGCCAGCGTGGCAGCCGACAACGCCGACCGGCTGGGTATGGCGGTGAGGTCTAGGGCGGTCAGGGTCTCGATGCTGAAGGGCAGGTTGGCCACGGCCTGCTGAGCGGCCGAGAGATCGGCATCGACCCTGTGTTGCACCTTGTTGACGATGTCTTGGCGCAGGGTCACCTCGTCGAGGGTGGGGCGGAGGCGCTCTGCTTCTTCGGCGGCATCATGGATTCGCTGCTGGGTGGCGATCTCGGGCGCAGCGGCGATCAAGGCCACCTCCTGAGCCTGCAAGGCCGAACGTCGGGTGACCAGTTGGGCGAGGGTGCGGGCGTTCTCCAGTCCGGTCCGCAGGCGGCCCAGCCCTCGTTCGGCCTCGTCGGCAGCCAAGTCGGCCTCTGCGGAAGCGGTGGCCAGGCGCTCGACCAACACCGAGGTGACGGTGGGATCGGTGAGATCGACCACCGCGGGATCGGCGGCATCGGCGACCGCCAGTTCATCGGCCAACACCGACGGGTCGGTCGCATCGGGATAAATGCCGTCTGCGGGTTGGCTCTTTCCGTGGACCTCGACCACCGCCGGAGGGCCGTCGCCCGGTGGGGCCAGCACATCTTCGGTGCGGCGAGTGGCCTCGTCTACGACGGAGGCCAACTGGGCGCGGAGCCGGGCCACCTCGATGCTTCGACGGCGGGCCTCCGAATCGAGCCACTGCTCGGCCTGCTTGTACTCGAGGGTGTCGAACAGCGTCTCGAAGAGCTTCTCCCGGTCTACCGAGTTGGCCTGGAGCACCTTCTCGAACTGACCCTGCGGGAGCAGGATCACCTGTTGGAACTGCAGGGCTGTGAGTCCGATCAGGTGACGAACCTCGTCGGTGACCTCAGTGTTGCGATTGGAGATCAGTTGCTCGGTACCGCGGTCTATCCGGTGCAGCGCCGCGGTGGGCGACTTGGTGGTGGTGCCGGTTCCCCGCTTCTTGGGTGCTTCCCAGGACGCGGTGCGTTGGACCCGGTAGCGGCCACCTTGCGCGTCGAACTCCAGCGACACGAACGGGGCAACGTTGGCGGCGGCGTGGTGAGAGCGCAGGAGCTTGCTCTTGCGCACCCCGGGGACCTCGCCATAGAGCGCGAAGCAGATGGCATCCAGGAGCGAGGTCTTGCCCGCTCCGGTGCGGCCGTGGATGAGGAACAGACCGTCGGCAGCAAGGTCGTCGAAGTCGATGGTGATCAGGCCACCGAACGGACCGAAGGCCTCGACTTCCAACAGCCGGGGCTTCATGCGTCACCACCGTGTGCGACACCGGCCGACAGCGCAGCCACCAAGAGGTCTCGTTCGGCTTCGGTGGCCTCGGCGCCGTGTTGTTCTCGCCAGAAGCGCAGGGTGAGATCAACCGGCTCCATGGACTGGAGATCTCCCGCGCCAACGATGGATTGAGAATGGTCGGGTTGGACCCCAGCCGGTTCGTGACGCAGCTCCATGACGTGGGGGAACCGGCTGCGCATGCGGGCCATGGCCTCGTTGGGCAGATGGGCATCGGTGAGCAGGACCCGCACCCGGGCCTCCACCGCGTCGGCCAGTTCCGGGTCGGCCAGCAGGGCCTCGAGCTCACCGACGAGGGTGCGAACCGGTCGGCCTACACCCAGCGGTACGGCGCGAGCCGTGATCGTGCCGTCGACCGCTAGATCTACGATCCGGACCGACTTGGTGTGATGCTCCTCGGAGAACGAGTACGGCAGCGGGGTACCGGAGTAGGCGATGCGGTCACCTCGGACCGACTGAGGCGCGTGCAGGTGGCCGAGGGCGACGAGATCGAAGCCGTCGAAGGTATCGGCCGATACCCGCTCTACGTTGCCAACGCTGAGGTCCCGTTCGGACTCGGACACGGCCCCGCCGGCCACGAAGGTGTGGGCCACCACCACCGACCGGACCGGACCAACCTCGCTTACGTAGCCAGCCAGGTGGCGACGGATGCGTTCCACCGCAGCATTGGTGACCACGTCTTGGGTGGGCCGACCTCGCCTTGTCACCGGTTGGGACGCCGCTTCGAACAAGGTGGGCGCATCAGGAACGCTGACGTCTGGTTCGCCGGGGCCAGCCTCAGTGTTCTCGACCACCACCGGTTCGGATTCGACCAGCAGTTCTCCGGCGACGGCCAGCGGCTCCAAGTACGGCACGAGATAGACGAGCACCGGTGGTCCCCCATCGGCGGGCTCGGCGATCACCAGGGGCTCATCGACCCGACCGGCATCTCCCCGCACCGCGATACCCAGTTCGTTGAGCAGTTCGTCTTGGCCCCCGACGCGGACCGCGCTGTCGTGGTTGCCACTGATGGCGGCGACGGTGGCCCCGGCACGGTGCAGCCGGAGCAACGTGTCGTTGAACAGCCGAACGGCGGCAGTGGGGGGGATGGCCCGGTCGTAGAGGTCTCCGGCGATGAGGACCAGGTCGATCGATTCCTCGGCCACCAGCGTGACGATGCGATCCATGGCTTCGACCTGCTCATCGAGCAGGGAGGCGCCATGGAAACTACGGCCCAGGTGCCAGTCGGAGGTGTGGAGCACTCGCATAGGTGTCGAGGGTACGCAGGGGGTGTGACAGTCGAACGGATGCTGATGGGGTCGTCGGGCACGCGATGGCTCTGACCTGCTGGTCGATGAGCGCTGACCTGCGGCTGCCTCTCACTCCACCGGGATCGGTCGGATCAGCGGGCGTCGGACCACAGGCGACGGCCGAGCCCCGAGGCCCGGGCCACCGGGCTGTCCACTGCCCGTCGCAGAGCGTCGGGCGAAGCCACCAGGGTCACCTGTGACCGGGCCCGGGTGACTGCGGTGTAGAGCAGTTCCCGGGTGAGGATGGGTGAGGTGGCCTGCGGGAGAGCAACCACGGCGTGGGGGAACTCGGAGCCTTGGCTCTTGTGGATGGTCATGGCCCACCAGGTATCGACCTCACGGACCCGGGCCACCGGCATGGTTCGAACCCCGGTGCCATCGGGCAGGGCCAGGGCCAGACCCCGGTCGCCCGGTACCGCTAGACCCACGTCGCCGTTGAACACCCGATTGGTGGTGTCGTTGACCGTCACCATGATCGGCCGACCTTCGTACCAACCCCCGGGGGCCCGACCGACACCGGATCCGACGTGACCGGGGACAGCGGCCAACACGTCGGCCTCGATGCGTGCGGACCAGTCGTAGAGGCCGTTGTCTCCCCGTCGGGTGGCAGCCAGCACCTTGACCCGAGCAGCGGCCTCCAGGCCGTCGGCGGCCTGACCGGCTCGGGCCGCGGTGACCACTTCGATGCCCGCGTCGACCAGTTCCTGTTGCACCCGAGCCACCGCCGCATGGTCGTCGGGACGAATCCACAGCAGGTCGGCACGGGATCCATCGAGGAGGCTGATCACGGCATCGGCATCGCCGACCCGGACAGCCTCGGCCAGCGCGGCGATGCCCGAATCGGCACCGAAGCGGTGTACCCGTTGGAGGACGGTGACCCGGTTGCTGAGCGGACCGGTGGCCACTGGTGCACCGGTCTCAGGCGATGGGCGATGGGCGCGCAGGGGGCCGACGAGGTCGCCGAGAACGGTGCCGGCTTCCACGCTGGCCAACTGGTCGGGGTCGCCGACCAGGACCACTCGGGCATCTGGTCGCACGGCATCCAGCAGGTCGGCCATCAACGGCAGGGCCACCATGGAGGCCTCGTCGACGATGACCAGGTCGTGGGGCAGCGGGTTGCGAGCATCGTGGCTGAAGCGGCTGCCCGGCCGGCCGCCGAGAAGCCGGTGGATGGTGGTGGCCTCGGCCGACCGGAGCTCTTCGGCCAACAGAGCCGGTATGGCTCCGTCAGCTTCGGTTTCCCCGACCGCTCCACGCACCGCTTCGGTCATACGGGCCGCGGCCTTGCCAGTGGGCGCGGCCAAGGCGACATCGAGGCGACCGGCAGTCTTGGCCGCGTCCCAGCTCAGGTGGGCCGCAGCCAAGAGTCGGGCGATGGTGCGCGTCTTGCCGGTGCCAGGGCCCCCAGCGATGACCGAGATCCCACTGGTGAGAGCCACCTCCACGGCCTGCCGCTGCCGATCGGGCGAGCCGTCGGGCAATGGTGGGAACAGCCCGTCGAGCACAGCAGGCGGAACCGGGCCTTTTGAAGGGCGACCCGACCGGCGGGTCACGTCTGAGGCCACCATCAGCTCGTCGTGGAAGTAGCGCTGTAGGTAGATGCGGGTGCCGTCCCACACCAGGGGCCGCACGGGGCGGTCGGCATAGGCCTCGGGAGCGGCCACTGCAGGGCTGTGGTGGAGGGCATCGGCCCAGCCTTCGACGTCGGGCCACGGCAGGTCGGCGAGACCTTCCTGGTCACCGTCGCGCATGCGCTCGGCCACCGCGGCCAGCTCGATGCCGACGTGACCGAGCCCCGGGGCACGCGACGCCACCGCCACCCCCAGCAGGACCCGGGGGTCGAGATTCGGGTGGAGCCGGGCGATGGTGGCCGCCAGGTGTACGTCGGTGGCCCCGAGCACTCCAGCTTCGACGAAGGGAGCCAAGACGCGAACGTCGGCCGGTACCAGGGGGGTGAACGACCTCATGACGGCTCCTCGCCTGATTCGGGGCCGAACAACGTGCCTTGGCCAGCGACGCGGCCGCTGTCTGCGCCACTGGCAGATCCGACAGGAGTTGGCAGTGAGGCCGGGACGGTGACTCCAGCGGGCTCGACTCCGGCCAGGAGATCGCTCAGGGCGACGACGGCCGTCGGGGGGATGGCCCATGAGCACACGCCATGGGGAGCGTCGGGCAGGCCGTCGTTGCCGCCGCCGCTCATGCCCCGCACGAACAGGTAGGCGGCACCGCCGAGGTGGACCGCCGGGTCGTAGGCCGGTACCCGCCACCGGAGATAGCGGTGCAGGGCCACCGAGTACAGCAGGGCCTGCAACGGATAGTGGTGGTGCGCCATCTGGGCCACCATCGGCTCAGGTCCGTAGTCGCCGGGCAGGGGCGGGGTGTCGCGCTGGTGGAGCCGGTTGGTCTTGTAGTCGACCACCACATAGCGGTCGGGACGCTCGGGCGAGGTCACTCGCAGCACGGCATCGATCTCACCGTTGAGGTGACCGGCCAGCTCGACGTCGAACACCCCCGCAGCCACTTCTTCGGCCCAAGGACGGAAGGGGTCGTCGGCGGAGAGGTGGGCCAGCAGGAGCGCCCCGATGTCTCGATCTGTGGGTAGACGGCCGCTCTGGGGCAGGTGCAGTTCGAACCCGAGCTCAGGCAGCCGGTCTGCCTCGGCGATGTCGCTCAGTCGACGACCGTCGAACAGCGGGCCGAGCGGCGTGTGCAGTGAGGCGATGATGCCGTCGACGAGTCGGGCTCGGCCGTCCTCCTCGGTGGCATCGGGCAACGACGGGGCCAGGCTGATGGACCGCCAGGAGAGCTCACGCCCCAACTGGTCGCGTACGACGGCATGAAGGTCGGCGG
>JBDTBS010000072.1:0-9880 GCA_039924035.1 Aquihabitans sp.
TTCTGGCGGCCATCGACCAGAGCGCCACGTTCGGGGCTGCCCGAGGGGTCTGGCTGGCCGGCTTCGGTACCGGTGGGGGACTGGCCATCGCTGCTGCCGCCCGGCGGCCGGAGGTGGCCGGGGTGGCGGTCCTCGGAGCACCAGCCGACTTCTCGGACTGGGCCAACCACCCGCGCCGGCTTCTCCAACATGCTCGGGACATAGGAGCCATCTCCGATCCCACCTTTCCGCCGGCCCTCGACCAGTGGACCCGCCAGCTCAAGGAGATCCGACCGGTGGACGATGCCGAACGACTGGCACCCCGGCCGCTGCTGGTACTCCATGGGGCCGACGACGAGTCGGTGCCGTCGTTCGATGCTCGTGTGCTCGGCGATGCCCACGGGTCGGCCGAGATGAGGATCGTGTCGGGAGCGGCCCACGATCTGCGCAACGATCCTCGGGCGGTGGCCATTCTCCTTGGCTGGCTCGACCGTCAACGTCACGGATCTCGCCCGTCGGTCCAGCCGTCTGTGGCCAACGGTTGACCACCGGTAGCCCGATGGCCGATCGACCCCCCTGGTGGTTTACCGTGGATGGTTGTTCGAACCGCTCGACCATCGAGGGGAACAAGGTACGTGACTGACCTGCCCGCGACGGGTGTAACGGTGATAGATGAAGAGCTTCCGAAGTCCCTGATGGGGGAACTACGGGAGCTTGGCCTCGTTGGTCAGATGTGGACCATTGGTGTGGTGGTGTTCTGCATCGCACGTGCCGCGGCGGTGTGGCCACTGCTCCAAGAGCACAGCGTGAACCCATGGTGGTTCCTGGCTCTCGACGTTGGAACCGCACCCACCTACGGGATCGGACAGGCCATGGGGGTGAAGCTCATGCGCGACGAGCGCCGCCCCATGCGGGATGCGGTTCCGTGGATCATCGTGCTCATGATCTCGTTCGTGGCCCCCTACGCCTATCTCCTGGCCTCGGCGGGAGAGCTGCCGTCCTATGTGGTGGTGGGCATCGTTATCTGGATGGTGGTGTTCGGTGTGCTCGCCGGCCTCCGCATGGCCCGCGAAGTGAAGGCCGCTCCAACCCCGACCCCAGACTGACCAACTACGGCGAAATGGCGGACATTCTTGTCGTCAGGCGACGAAAATATCCGCCATTTCATGTTGTTTCGGGGTATCTAGAGGCTAGGAGCGGGTGGAGAACTCCGACTTCGACTTCTTGGCTGCCTTCTGGGCCTTTTTCCAGGCCCGCACCTCGGCGAAGGCTTCCCGCGAGGAGATGTCGGCCACCGAACGGGGCTCATCATCGGCGAAGGCTCCGGCCACCGCTTCCCACCCCGTCGGGGCCCGGTGGAAGCGCTTGGCCAGCAGGGCCACGAAGATCTGTGACTTCTCGGTCCCGAACCCGGGGAGGGCGCTGACCCGCTCGAAGAGGGACTCTCCGGAGCGGACGCCCTTCCAGATCCGGGCCGGATCTCCGTCGTACTGTTCCACCACGATGATGCACAGGTCGTGGATCCTCCGGGCCATGGCTGCCGGGTAACGGTGCAGGGCCGGCTTCTCGCAGAAGACCTCCACCAGGTCTTCTGGGTCCATGGCCGCTATGGCTTCGGCGGTAAATCGTTCGCCGAGCCGGGTCTTCAGCGTGTTAGGGGAGCGGAACGCCCACTCCATCGGTACCTGCTGGTCGAGGACCATGCCGATGACGAGGGCCAACGGGTCCGAGACCAAGAGGGCATCGGCATCGGGGTCGTCGGTGACCGGAAATGAGACCTTGGACATACGGCCAGGCTACGGCGGAGCGCCAAGGGTCGGGTCAACCGTATGAGGGAACGTCAGCCGTGCCAGGGAAGGGGACCGTCGACGTCGATGTCGTAGTGGTCTATGGCCTGCTGCACGGTGCTCGGTTCGATTTCGCCGTCGGCGGCGAGACCCGACAGCACCGTGACCACGATGCTGGCGGCATCGGTCTCGAAGTACCGACGCAGGGCCTTGCGGTTGTCTGAACGCCCGAAGCCGTCGGTACCGAGCGATGTCCAGGATCGCCCCGAGGGAATCCATCGTGAGATCTGGTCGGGTACGGCCCGCATGAAGTCGGTGACGGCCACGATCGGTCCGTGGGAGCCGTCTAGTAGCTCGGTGACCCGGGCCTTGCGTGGTTCCTCGCCGGGATGGAGACGGTTCCACCGTTCGGTGTCCATGGCCTGCTCGCGCAGGGACTTGTAGGAGGTCGCACTCCACAGTTCGGTGTCCACGTTCCACTGTTCGGCCAGTTCGGTCTGCGCCTCACGGGCCGCGTCCTGGGCGGAACCGGAGAACAGAACGGTGGCCTTCGGTCGGTCGGCACCGTCGGCACCGTCGGGAGCATCGGCCCAGCGGTAGAGGCCTTCGATGATTCCTTCCGCGGCCCCTTCGGGCATGGCCGGCATGGGGTAGTTCTCGTTGTAGAGCGTCAGGTAGTAGAAGACGTCTTCGGGTTCGGTCCCGTACATGTGCTCGATGCCGTGACGCACGATGACCGCGGTCTCGTAGGCGAAGGCCGGGTCGTAGGCCCGACAGGTGGGGACGACGGAGAACAGCACCTGGCTGTGGCCGTCGTTGTGCTGCAGGCCTTCGCCCTCGAGGGTGGTCCGACCGGCGGTGGCCCCGAGCAGGAAGCCCCGAGCCCGGGCGTCTGCGGCGGCCCAGACCAGGTCGCCGACCCGTTGGTACCCGAACATCGAATAGAAGGTGAAGAACGGAATGGTGGCCACCCCGCGAGTGGCGTAGGAGGTTGCCGCCGCCGTCCAAGAGGCCATGGCGCCGGCCTCGGTGATGCCCTCTTCCAAGATCTGACCGTCGATCGATTCCTTGTAGGACAGCAACATGTGGTGGTCGACGGGCTCGTACTTCTGGCCTTGGGCGGCATAGATGCCGAACTCCTTGAACAGTGAGTCCATGCCGAAGGTCCGGGCCTCGTCGGGGATGATGGGCACGATCCTGGATCCGACCCCCTCGTCTCGAGCGAGGGCCCGCAGCATCCGCGTGAAGGCCGTGGTGGTAGAGGCGGCTTGATTGCCGGAGCCGCTCAGGAACTCCTTCCACATCTCTTCGGCTGGGGCGACCAGCGGCTCGGCTCGATCGGCATGGCGGGAGGGGAGCGAGCCCCCGAGTGCCCGGCGACGGTCCATCAGGTAGGTGTTCAGCGGCGAGCCGATCGGGGGTCGGTAGTAGGGCGGATGCTGCCCGTCGGCCAGTGCCTCCTCGGGGATCTCCTCTTCGAGGTGGAGTCGGGTGCGTAGCTCCCGGAACTGCTCGTTGGTCATCTTCTTTATCTGGTGGGTGGCGTTGCGGGCCTCGACCTCGCTGCCCAGCGTCCAGCCCTTGACCGTCTTGGCCAGGATCACCGTCGGTGCTCCCCGGTGCTCGGTGGCCGCTTGGTAGGCGGCGTAGAGCTTGCGGTAGTCGTGACCGCCCCGGGGGAGCCAGCGCAGCTCTTCGTCGGACAGATGGTCCACCATCGCCCGCAGGCGGGGGTCGGGTCCGAAGAAGTGGTCGCGGATGAAGGCGCCGTCTTCCACCGCATAGCGCTGGAAGTCGCCGTCGACGGTGGCATTCATCTTGTCGAGGAGCACGCCGTCGGTGTCCTTGGCCAGCAGGTCGTCCCAGCCCGTTCCCCACACCACCTTGATCACGTTCCAGCCGGCTCCCCGGAACACCGATTCGAGTTCTTGGATGATCTTGCCGTTGCCCCGGACCGGACCGTCTAGGCGTTGGAGGTTGCAGTTGACGACCCACGTGAGGTTGTCGAGCCCTTCGCGCCCGGCCAGACCGATGGCTCCGAGGGTCTCGGGTTCGTCGGTCTCGCCGTCGCCGATGAAGGCCCAGACCCGGCTGGCCGACGTGTCGTCCAGTTGGCGATGGTGCATGTAGCGGTTGAAGCGGGCGTGGTAGAGCGAGTTGATTGCCCCCAGGCCCATCGACACCGTGGGGTACTCCCAATAGTCGGGCATGAGGCGGGGGTGGGGATAGCTGGAAAGACCGCCGCTGATCTCCCGACGGAACTTGTCGAGGTCTTCCTCGTCGAGGCTGCCCTCCAAGTATGAGCGGGCATAGATGCCGGGGCTGGCGTGGCCTTGGAAGTAGATGGCATCGCCGGCGGTGCCGTCTTCCTTGCCACGGAAAAACCAGTTGAACCCGACCTCGTAGAGAGCGGCCGACGAAGCGAACGTGGCCAGGTGGCCCCCGATGCCGTCGGAGGCCTTGTTGGCCTTGACCACCATGACAGCTGCGTTCCAGCGAATGAACGCCCG
The DNA here is from genome assembly GCA_039924035.1 of Aquihabitans sp. Lineage (GTDB taxonomy): Bacteria > Actinomycetota > Acidimicrobiia > Acidimicrobiales > Iamiaceae > Aquihabitans. The sequence goes on from JBDTBS010000072.1 coordinate 4,277, forward strand.
GATCCGCCGCTCCATCTCGAAGTCGCCGGGGAACCAGTAGTGCGCCTCTTGCTCGGCCGGGGGGATGGTGTTGACGTAGGGAGACTGGACCAAGCCGGGAACGTCGAGATGGAGGTGGTGGTGGGCGCGGTCCAGCAGCTTCTGGATGATGAACTCAGCTCGGTTGTCACCCCGTTGCGCTGCGACTGCGTCCAGGGATTCGAGCCATTCCTGCGTCTCGGCCTGGTCGATGTCGGGGAGCTGTCCTACATAACCTTCGTCGATGCCCATGTAGCCATGGTGCCGCGTCTGATCGCAGTTCGCACCTCATTCCGACGGTCCGACCCGGCCTGCCATGCTGGACCGATGCCGGACCCACGCCCTCTCAGGATCTACACCGACGGAGCCTGTAGCGGAAACCCCGGACCTGGGGGGTGGGCGTGGGCCTCATCACGTGACCACAGCGCCAGCGGCGGCGATCCGGCCACCACCAACAACAAGATGGAACTACTGGCGGTATTGCGGGCCATCGAGGACAACCCCAGTGGACCGTTGACGATCGTCATGGACTCCACCTATGTGAAAGACGGGCTCGAGAAGTGGAGTCGCAACTGGATCCGCAACGGGTGGATGACCAAGGACCGCAAACCGGTGAAGAACCGTGAGCTGTGGGAACCGCTGGTGGCCGCCCGAGACCGCCGGGCCTCCGAGCTCACCTTCGAATGGGTCAAGGGTCATTCTGGTGACCCGATGAACGATCTGGTCGACGAGTTGGCTGTGGTCGAGCGGGACCGGTTTCGCAGCCAGGTGGGTCCGACGCCGGGTGCTCCCGGTGGTGGTGGCCGCATCGACGACCTCCCCGAAGATGAGCGGCGAGCCGAACGACGGCGGCGTGATGGCCGCATCCCGGCGGGTCACCTGCTGGTGGTGGTGGGGCATGGACCCGACGAGCTCGGCGGGTGGGACCCCAACCCGACTTCCGACAAGGTCCGCGACCACTTGGCGGAACTGTTCAGTGGGTACGCGGCCATGCAGCCGGAGTTGACGGTGGTGACCGGGGCCCGTCCCGGCGCGGAGATGCTGGCCGCCGAAGCAGCCATCCGGGCCGATGTGCCCTACGTGGTGGTTCTGCCCTTCTCTGACCCCGATCGGAACCTGAATGCCACCAGCCGGGCCCGGTTCGCGGATCTGGTCGACCGGGCTACATCGGTGGTGCAACTAGAGAAGAAGTCACCAGCCGACAAGGATGCCTTCGTCAAGGCCATGCGGCGTCGGGATGTGTGGCTGGCCAACGCTGCTGATCAGGCGGTGCTGGTGTGGGACGAGGCCGACAATCGCCTCGACCGGTTGTTCAGTGATCTGGATACCAAGCTCGGGTCTGAACTCACCGTCTTGCACCCCTGAAGATGCATGAGGCGGTCACTTGCGGCGTTGGCTGAAGCCGACGGGTCAGACGATGAAGACCGGTGTGCCGAGCGGTAGCTCCAAGTCCACCAGCTGCTGGATGTCGTCGTTGGCCAACCGGACGCAGCCGTGCGATACGGCCTGGCCGATCAACGCTGGTCGGTTGGTGCCGTGGATGCCGACCTGTCCGTCGCCCCCTTCACCGAACTCGGTGATGGTGTCGGAGTGGAGCGCGAGCCCGAACGCGAAGGGCCCGTAGGCGCCGTTCGGTGTCGGGTTGCCGTTGCGGTCGACGGTCTTGATGAGTTCGGTCATGAACGTGGCGCCCGTGGGCGTCGGGTTGTCGTCGGTGCCGATGGCGATGTCGGTGACCATGACCTCGGCACCGTCTCGCTCCACCATGAGGTTGCGCGCTTCGAGGTCGACGAAGAGTCGGAGGTCGGTCTTCGACAACGTGACCGAGTCGGCGAGCACCCAGGCCGTGGACCCGTTGGGACGGGTGGGAAGGACCACCTGGTACCACGGAGCGTTGTTGGCCGGCGGGTCGCCGACCACCGCGAAGGTGGTGGGGACCCCCACTGGAGTGGTGGCCGGGACCTCGATGGGCTCGGACGACTCGTCGGGCTCCGACCAGACGACAGGGTCTCCCTTGGGGGTGGCGATGAACCCGAGCATCGTGTCGGGGGTGAGTTCCTGGGTGACCAGCGGCGGTTCGGTGGTGGTGGTGACCACGACCGTGGTGGTGACCGGGGCCGAGCCCGGGGTGGCCTCGGCCAAGGTGGGGCGTTCGCCGCTGCACGAGACCGACAGCGTGAGGGCTAGGCCGGCTGTGGCCAGCACGGCCCCCCAACGACGAAAGCCGGTGGGGGTACTGATCGGGGGACGGTTGCGGTCGGTCACGGCCTGAGCGTAGTTCCCGGACCGCTCCAGTTTCGGTCTCGACCGTGGAGGTTCCTATCGGATGATTTCGCAGACTTGACGGCGCAGTCAATAAGGTTCGCGTCCATGGAAATCAATGGGATCAGCGCAATCGTCACCGGTGGAGCTTCTGGCCTCGGCGAGGCCACCAGCCGCCACCTCGCCTCGCTCGGCGCCAAGGTCGTGGTAGCCGACCTCGCCGGCCAAGCCGAGAAGGGGGAGGCCCTGGCCAAGGAGATCGGTGGTGTGTTCGCAGCATGCGACGTCACCGACACCGACCAGGTCATCGCCGCCGTCGAGGCCGCCAAGGAACTCGGGCCGCTCAAGGCCTTGGTCAACTGTGCTGGCATCGGCTGGGCCACCCGGACCATCGGCAGGGACGGCGAGTACAGCTCGGCCCACGACCTCGAGGTGTTCCGGAAGGTCGTCGAGATCAACCTCATCGGTACCTTCAACTGTATCCGCATCGCGGCCACAGCCATGTCGCAGAACGAAGCCGACGAGTTCGGTGAGCGGGGAGCCATCGTCAACACCGCTTCGGTCGCCGCCGAAGACGGTCAGATCGGCCAGGCCAGCTACTCCGCCTCCAAGGGTGGTGTGGTCGGCATGACCCTGCCCATCGCCCGTGATCTCTCGGCTGTCGGCGTGCGGGTCAACACCGTCCTCCCCGGCCTCATCGACACCCCGATCTACGGAGAGGGCGAGGCTTCCGAGCAGTTCAAGGAGCGCCTGGCTGCCGGCGTGCTGTTCCCGAAGCGTCTTGGTACCTCCAACGAGTTCGCCACCCTGGTGACCGAACTCCTGGCCAACAGCTACATGAACGCCGAGTCGATCCGCATCGACGCCGGCATCCGGATGCAGCCCAAGTGATCTGAGCCGCTCGGGTTTCAGTAGCAACTGCCTCGGCGGCGCCGCCGGCCAACACATCGACAAGGTCCGCCACGGCCGTCTGCTACAGCAGACGGCCGTGGCGCTTCCGGCATCAGACGCCAGCGCGCTGGAGGGCTGCTACACCGGTGGCGGGGTGAGCGCGGGTCTGGTCACCCAGGTGGGGGCGTGGGCCATGGCCAACAGTTCCCGGTCGCCGCTCGAGTTTCCGTAGGCCCACAGCTGCGTGTCATCGACATCGTCGCCCAGCCACCGGCGGAGCCGCACGGCCTTCTCCGGACCCCGCACGTTGGGGCCGACCAGCGCTCCGCTCAGCACCCCGTCGACTACCTCCATTTCCACCGCGATGACGTGGTCGAAGCCGTGGGTCTCGGCGAAGTGGTCCAGGTAGGTGTGTAGCGAGGCCGACACGATGATCAGCTCGTGGCCCTGCTCACGATGCCAGGCCAGCCGTGCCACCACATCGGGCCTCAGTCGATCGGTCAGCGTCGAGGCGAACTGTTCGCCGTGGTGGTCGAACCAGTCCTGCGTCCGCCTGGCAAGTAGCCGATCGAGCAGCACGGCCTTGGATGCATCGCGAGGGTGGGTCGAGTCGACGAGCCGGCCGGTCCGGGCCCGGAGAGCCGTAGGAGCCGCCGACGCGAGCGCTCTTACCAGAGCCGGCCGACCGCACGACCAGCCGAGGAACGACAGCAGTGTGTCCCGCTTGGTGAGGGTGCCGTCGAAGTCGAAGGCCGCGATCTGACGGGTAGGCACGGGCGGGGACCCTATCGACCGGTGGTGGATCTCAGCGACCCAACGATCAGCACGTTTCGATAATGATGGGTAGAGATCGGTCTCGGTGGGTAAGTCATGCTCCGGACAAGATGACCATTTGTCATCGAAGCCATACTGTCGTCCCCGAAAGGACCCGCCATGCTGCAGGAATTCAAGAAGTTCATCATGAAGGGCAATCTGGTAGAGATCGCTGTGGGCTTGATCCTCGCCCTGGCGTTCGCGAGGGTCGTCGAGGTCTTCGTCGAAGCCATCATCAGCCCGATCATCGGTGCCGCCTTCGGTGTGCCGTCGTTTGCCGACAAGACGCTCGAGATCGGCGACGGGGTCATCCGCTACGGAGCGTTCATCGATGTGCTGATCTACTTCGTGATCGTGGCCTTCGTGCTGTTCCTCATCGTCAAGGCCTACAACGCCGCCCGGGAGAAGTTCAGCAAGGGACCCGAGGCTGAGCCGCTCGCCGACGACATCGTGCTCCTGACGGAGATCCGCGATGCGCTGAAGGGCCGCAACCCCCAGGTGTAGCCATCGTGCCCGCTGCGGCGCCGGTTCCCCCTGGGACCGGCGCCGCTGTCGCGTCCGGGGTCAGATGCGACAGCGGTGGAACGTCGCCGGGGTCGGAGCCGCAATCGTCCACACCGCCGATCTGTTCGATCCGGTCAGCGAGGACCTGGTGACCGCCCGATTCAGATGCGAGATGCTCGGCCTACCAGTGTTTCACCCCGAACGCGGAGGCACCCGTCGGACCGGGTCCGACGGGTGCCTCATAGATACTGCGTGGAGAGTGGCTCAGGCGGCGCTGGTGCGACGCTTGCGGGCGCCCAGCAGGAAAAGGCCACCAACGGTGAGAAGGCCGGCGCCGAAGAGGCCGTAGCCGTTGAGGTCTGAGCCGGTGGTGGGCAGGTCACCTGATCCGGTGCCGGGAGCGGTACCAGGAGTGGTACCAGGAGTGGTGCCGGGTGTCGTACCAGGCGTCGTTCCGGGGGTGGTTCCGGGGGTGGTGGGAGGCGTCACATCGTCGGCGATGATCTGAATGGTCTCGACCTGGACGGTGTCGCCGCACTGGACCCCCACGTCATAGGAGCCGGGCTCTGTGCCAGCGGGGACGATAAACGAGGTGTTGAACGCACCTTCGTCGTCGGTGGTCCCCTCGGCCACGACAACCCCATCCTCAGACCCGGTCGGCTTCAGGGTGATCACGAAGGGGGTGTTCGGGGGGCAACCGCTTCCCTCGACGGACACTTCGCCGCCGGGCACGATCTGTCCGGGGTTCACGATGATCTGTGGGTACTGCGCCGCTGCAGGGGCGGCTGCCCCCAACACCAACACTGCGGCCACCATCAGAATTCGCTTAATCATCGTCTGGGTCTCCCTCCGGGCTCGCGCCCTATGCATCAGCGCGCTGGACGCTTTAGGGAACGTTAGTGCACCGACCAGCGTTTCGTCACCGTTGGTGAGTGAACTTTGCTCGGAGGTCTGCTGCTTGTTCTTCGGGTCCGGAGAAGCGCAGCGAGCCGTCGACAACGTTGGGGCCCTTGAACTGGTCAGGTCCGGAACTGCGGACGGTGATGTCCAGCAGGTCCGGGTTGGCTACCGGCTGAGGCAGTACCACCAGGCGATAGCCGCTCCTGAGGTCGACGC
>JBDTBS010000073.1:0-7492 GCA_039924035.1 Aquihabitans sp.
ACGGTGGGGACGGGATCGAAGTTCCAGGCCGGTGTGGGACTGGGAACCATCCACTCCAGGCCGCGGGCATCCCACGGGTCACCCGATACCACGAGGTTCTGCTTCTTGTGGACCTTGTAGCTGTGCCAGATGTTCCAGAAGAAGTAGAGGAACGATATGGCGATCATGAACGAACCGATGGTGCTCCACAGGTTCCACAGGTTGAGCCCGTAGCCGTCTCGGTAGGTGTAGATACGGCGGGGCATGCCCTGGAGACCGAGGATGTGCATCGGTCCGAAGGTGAGGTTGAAGCCCACGAACAGGAACCAGAAGTTGATCTTGCCGTGGAGGTCGCTCAGCGTGTAGCCGAACACCTTCGGCCACCAGTAGTACCAACCGCCGACGAAGCCGAACAGGGCCCCGCCGAACAGCACGTAGTGGAAGTGGGCGACGATGTAGTAGGTGTCGGTCTGCTGGGTGTCGGATGGCGAGACAGCGTGGGTCACGCCCGACAGGCCACCGATGGTGAACATGGTGATCAGACCGACCGAGTACAGCATCGGAGCCGAGAACTTGAGCTTGCCGCCCCACATGGTGGCCAGCCAGTTCAAGATCTTCACGCCGGTGGGTACCGCGATGAACATCGTCGACACCGAGAAGGCGGCCACCGAGATCGGACCGATACCAGAGGCGAACATGTGGTGGGCCCACACGCCGAAGCCCATGAAACCGATGGCGATACCCGAGAACACCATGAACGGATAGCCGAAGATCGGCTTTCGGGCGAACGTGGGAATGATCTCGGAGATCACCCCGAAGGCCGGCAAGATCATGATGTAGACCTCCGGATGACCAAAGATCCAGAAGAGGTGCTGCCACAGCAGCGGATCGCCACCGGCGCCCACGTCGAAGAACCGGGCCCCGAAGAGCCGGTCGAACATCAGCAGGACCTGGGCCGCGGTGAGGACCGGAATGGCGAACAGCAGCAGGAACTGCGTGACCAGCGACATCCAGGTGAAGACGGGCATCTTCATGAGGGTCATGCCCGGGGCCCGCATGTTGAGGCAGGTGGTGATCAGGTTGACCGCTCCCACCAGCGAAGATATGCCGGTGAGGAACAGACCCATGTTCCAGAAGTCGATGCCATGGGTGGGCGAGAAGATGACGCCGTTGTTGGGGGCGTAGTTGAACCAGCCACCGTCGGCTCCACCACCGAGCAGCCAGCTCGAGTTGAGCACGATGCCACCGGCCAGGAACACCCAGAACGACAGTGCGTTCATACGGGGCATGGCTACGTCTCGGGCGCCGATCTGCAACGGGATCAGATAGTTCATGAACGCCGCGCCGATGGGCATCACCACCAAGAAGATCATGGTGGTGCCATGCATTGTGTACACCTGGTTGTAAAGGTCTGCGCTGAGGAGCTTGCCGTTGGGCTGAGCCAACTGCAGGCGGATCAGCAGCGCTTCGGTTCCACCGATGAGGAAGAAGAACAGCGCGGTGGCGCCGTACATGATTCCGATGCGCTTGTGGTCGACCGTGGTGACCCAGCTACGCCAACCCTTGGTGTCGTCGGCGGGCCGGGAGAATACGCCCTTCGGTCGATTGGTGATCTCGCCGCCAGATCCGAGGGCGAGGGGTCCGTCTATGGAGGACATGACTGGCTCGCTCCTACTTGAGGGTCGTCAGGAAGGCGACCAGATCGTTGATCTGATCTTCGGTCAGGTTGAAGTTGGGCATGCCCCGGCTCTCAGGCGACATGACATCGCCGGCGTACATGGCCTTCATGGAAGGTGCGTCACGCAACCAGGCTTCCAGATCTGTGCGGTTGAGGCACTGTTCGATGCCCTCGTCGGTCTGGCCCCAGTTCTGGCCGAGATCACGACATTCCTTGGTGTCCTTGCGGAGGTCGTACATGGCCCCGGCAAAGGTGGTGCGAGACATGAAGTGGGCCAGGTTCGGCGCCGCTCCTGCCACCTGGTTCTTCTGCGTCGGATACTCGAAGATCTTCGAGGTATCAGTCGGGTCGGTCATGTCGGTGATCTCATGGCAGGTGGTGCACTGGCCAGCGAAGGCTGCCCAGCCCGACGAAGCAGATTCCTCGGTGGGTTCCTGGAAGTCGGTCATCTGGTTTTCGACCCAGGCATCAAAGTCGTCGCCATCCATGGCCACCACCTTGATACGCATTTCGGCGTGTGACAACCCACAGAACTCGGTGCACTGCCCGAAGTACTCGCCGGGCTTGTCGGCTTCCATGGTGAGAGGGTGGGTACGTCCGGGGACGGCATCCTTCTTGCCTTGGAGGCGAGGTGTCCACCAGGAGTGGATGACGTCGCGGGACTTGATGTTGAGGGCGATCTCACGACCCGCGGGGATCACCAGGTCGTTGGCGGTGATGATCTCGTCGAAGTTGCCGTCACCGTCGATGTCGTAGCGGTACTCCCACCACCACTGCTGGCCGATCACATCGACGTGCAGTGCATCTTCCTTGGGCTCTTTGGCCAGGTCGAAGATGGTGGCCACGGTGAAAGCACCGACGACAGCCAGGACGACGGCGGGGACGATGGTCCAGCCGATCTCAGCCTTGAAGTGGCCGTGGATCTGCTTGGCCCCGGCTTCGTACTCGTCGTCGTCACGGGCCTTGAACTTGAGGCCGATCCACACGGACCCGCCGAGGACCAGGACGAACACGACGCCGGCAATGCCGAACACGGGCATGATCAGGTTGTCGATCTTGCGGGCCTGGGGGCCTTCGGGCTTGAAGGTGTCCTGCGGGGCGTTGCTGGCACAGGAGGCGGCGAACACCAGCACGCCGAACAACATTGGCGCCAGCTTCAGCAGGCGAGATCGTGCACCGTTCATGGATTCTCCTTCGGAACGCATGTCAGTTCCCGACCTGGATTACATACTGCGACGGCGCCGGCAGGGGCGCCAGGCTGCCTTCGTGAGTGTCGCTCGAGCTGTGATCTTCGTGGTCTCGCTCGCCGACGACGGCCGCAATGGTGCCGCCCACCAGCAGCGCCAGCGCACCAAGCACCAAGAAGGCGGCGATGACGGACTGCGAAAGTCGGGGGCGGGTGACCACCAGGGCGCCGACGATCAGGATCAGGGTGGGCACGGCTCCGAACAGCACGAGGGCTGCCAGTTGGGGCAGTGCCAGCAGCATGCGGGAGATGGTCAGCACGATGGCTGCCACCAGGAGGACGGCCATGGCCGGGATCTCGATGGGTCCCATCAGTTCGTTGCGGAGCACCCGGTTGGCTTCGGGATCACCGGTGGCCCGCTCGGACCAGGCACGGATGGCCCACTCCACGGTCACGATGGCGAAGCCGGCTACGCCGATGAAGAACAGGCCCGGTCCGACGGCGAGGCCGAGGGCCATGCAGGCGAACGAGAAGGCACCGATGACCGGCCAGTAGTTGGCCATGACCGGGGCCGGAGCCTCGGGAGCGACATCGAGTTCGACCACCTGAGCCAAAGCCTCGGCGTCACCGTCGCGAAGCACGGCCAGCAAGATGCCGGTGGACAGGGACACGAAGAAGAGGCTGACGAGGATCGCGTAGCCGACGTGGTCGCCCACGTAGCCCTTCCACCCGCCGGTGAGCGGGCCGAGGATCGTGTCCACGCCGATCTTGTTGCCACCGGTGAAGCCGGCGAAGAGGATGGCCGTGACGACCGCGAAGGCGGCCAGTCCGTAGAAGAATTTGCTACCGGTCTTGAACATCGCTGTCCCTACTTCGTCACGTAGATCGCGAGCCAGATCGCTGCGTGTGCAGCGATGGTTACGTACCAGAACAAGGTGGCCGCGGTGAGGCCTTCACGGCTACGACCTTCGTACTCGCCGCCGAGGGTGCGCAAGGTCATCACTGCGGCGAACACGAGGCCTGCCGAGATCATGACCAGGTGGGCGCCGGTGACGACGTATATCAGCAGGCCCGGCATGGTGGCGACGGGCAAGGCGGCCTGCGTGTAGATGAACGAGGTGAGGTTGATCACCGCGAGGCCGAAGACGATGGTGAGACCGAGGGCCAGGTAGGCCATCTGCCGGTCGTTCTTGCCGACGGCATCCACGGCCCACCACATGGTGACGGCCGACAGCAGCATGGTGGCGAAGGCCATGTTGCCTGGGGTGAGCGGGATGTTGGAACCGTCGGGTAGCCAGGACTCGCCGGTGGCGACCACTGCGGCCCGTTCGGATAGATACACGCCGAGCAGAGCGATGACGCCCATGAAGGACGCACCGGCGGCCAAGGCAGTGCCGATCAGCAGCACCCGCGGGCGGGCGGGCTGCGGGGCAGGGGGCAGGGCGAGGGCGCTGGAGGCGGCCATCACTTCTCCTCACGCAGGTCGGTGAGCGGCTCGGCCGAGGTGACGACCGGGAGGTCGGCCACGAAGTTGGCGAGCGGCGGGGGTGACGGAGCCAGCCACTCGAGCGACTGGCCTTCCCATGGGTCGGCGGCGACATCGTCGGCCGACTTGAGCAGGGGCAGGAGCGAGACCAGGGCCACGATGAGGCCGATGATGATCAGGGCGGTCCCGATGGTCACGACGATGTTGAGACCTTTGATGCCACCGATCCACGACGGGGACAGTTCGTTGGTGTCGGCATCGCCGACGATGCCCGACAGCAGGTCGGGGATGACCACGGCGGCAGAACCGACCAGGAGGATCAACGCGGCCAGGCGACCGGTTCCTTCGGTGGCCGGCTGGCGACCCACCTTGACGGCCCACCAGTGGATGCCACCGATGGAGGCAATGATCGAGGCCAAGATGACCCCTTGGCTGAGGCCGAGGTCGAAGATGGTGCCGTAGGTCTCGAGGCCCGGGATGGAACCGAGGGCCCCTGCCGCGGTGGACAGCAGAAGGATGAGCAGGGCCGCTAGTGCGTACAGAGCCCCAGCGTTGAGGCTGAACGATCCCCGACGGAACAGATCGGCGGCCAAGCCGACCATGGCCAGTACGGGCAGCACGGCGAACAGGCCGAGAGCAATGACGACCCAGGCCTTCTGGTCCTCGGGGCCAGCAGCAACGAGGAAAGCCCCGAAGCTGAACACGCCGAAGGCCCCGATGGCCGAGATGGCGCCGACGCGGGGGGTGATGCGGGCCTTGGCCGAGGTGGCCAGCACGTCGCCAGCGAAACCGAGGACTGGGATGGCCACCACGTAGATCTGCGGGTTGCGCAGGAACCAGTCGAGGTGTCCGAACAGTCCGGCGCTGGCCCCGAAGCTGGCGCCACCGGCATGACGATGGTCGACGTACATGAGCACCAGCAGGCCTAGGAGCACTGGCAGGGTGAGCAGCCACATGGCCGAGGCCACCAGGATCGACCAGGAGTAGAGCGGGATGCGGGACATGCGGAGCCCGGTGTGGCGAAGGGCCAGCACCGTGGTGGCCAGGCACACGGCCGCCAGCATGATGGCTACGACGATGAAGCCGAACGAGGCGATCCACAGGTTGACGCCGGTTGCACTGCCTCCACTGGGGCCACCGTCGACGGCGTAGGACGTGATGAACATCAGCGAACCGAGGAGCCAGGCCCAGAAGGCGGCGGCCGCCGCTCGGGGGAAGGCGATGGAGCGGGAACCGACCTGCAGCGGCACAACCAGGTAGGCCACGCCGATCACCAGGGGCAGGGCCACCAGGAACACGCTGCCAAGGCGGTAGAGGGTGAACATCTGGAAGACGTTGTCGGCCGTGAACACGTCGAGGGTGGCCGGCGTGATGCCTTCCACGGCGAAGGCCTGGCCGAGCCCGACGATGACCACGCCGAAGACCAACGACAGGGCGATGAATAGACGTCCGAGAACCTTGTGATCACCGGTTCCGAGGACCGCTGCCAGTCCGGTCGGCTCGACGCGCGATCGGGTGGTGGTCTCAGACGCCGCTGCAATGGTTTGGGCAGGGGTCTCGATTACAGCCATGTTCTTGCTGACCTCACCGTCGTCGGGCCGGCAATCGGACCTGAGGACGTCTCGTGGGGAAACGGTTCCGTACAGGTCCGGACATTACACAGTCGCCCTCCCGGCCAGGAAAAGGCGACGTAAAGTTCTCCATCGCAGCGGGCGATGCCCTGGCCCCCCACCATCTGCTGCTCAAGCATGGATCAGCTGATCCAAGGCCATCGCACCGAAGAGCAGGGTGACGTAAGTAATGGAGTAGGTGAAGACCTTCATGGCCAACTTCGGGTTCGGATCGAGGTAGAGCTTCACGGTCATGGCCGTGAATATCCCGCCCAGGACCACTGCGGAGACGGTGTAGATCGCTCCCATGTCGGCCACCGGCGTGAACACCAGGCTGAGCGCCCAGAGGATGACCGTGTAGATCAGCATCTGCGTCGCCGTCTGCTTGAGCGTCGCCACCGAAGGCAGCATGGGGACGTCGACCGACGCGTAGTCGTCCTTGTACTTGATGGCCAGGGCCCAGAAGTGGGGCGGTGTCCAGAAGAACATCAGGGCGAACAGGACGATGGGCGCCCAGCCCAGGCTGTTGGTGACGGCCGCCCAGCCGATCAGCACCGGGGCAGCACCGGCCGCGCCGCCGATCACGATGTTGTGGGTGGAGGTCCGCTTCAGCCACAGCGTGTAGATGAACACGTAGAAGGAACAGGCCGCCAGGCCGAGCACTGCACTCAACAGGTTGACGAAGTACCAGAGGTAGAAGAACGCGATCGCCTCGATGACGATGGCGAAGATGAGGGCGTTCCGAGGGGTCATGACCCCGGTGACCAGCGGCCGACCCTGGGTCCGCTTCATGATCTTGTCGATGTCTCGGTCGACGTACATGTTGACGGCATTGGCGCCACCGGCAGCCAGCGTGCCGCCCAGCACGGTGTGGAACATGAGCCAGACCGACGGCAAGCCGCGTTCGGCCACCACCATGGTCGGGACCGTGGTGATCAGCAATAGCTCGATGATGCGCGGCTTGGTGAGCGCGATGTATCCGGCGACGCGCGCACCCAGCGAGAAGGGGGCCTGCTGGAGCACGGTTCCACCATACGGTCGCTTCTGGCCGCAGCACGATTCCAGATCTGCTACCAGGACCAACGAGTGGGGCTTGGTCGTTCCACCCGGATCAGCCGTACGCTGAGGCGGTGCTGGACCGGATGCGCCGACCGATCGCCCCCGATGCCTACCGCCGGATCACCGCGGTCGCTCTGGCCTTGCTGATCCTCATCGTTGTCACCGGCGCCGCCGTGCGCCTCACCGGTTCCGGCCTCGGTTGCAGCGACTGGCCCAACTGCACCGACACTCAGTTCGTTGCCCCCATGGAGTTCCACCCCATGGTCGAGTTCGTCAACCGTCTCGTGACCGGCCTCGTGTCGATTGCAGTGGCCCTGGCTGTGCTCGGGTCGCTTCGACGAGCTCCCCGCCGCCGGGACCTCACCTGGCTATCGCTCGGCCTGGTGGCCGGCGTGATCGCCCAGATCCTGGTGGGTCGGATCGTCGTGGTCTCAGGGCTGAACCCCTGGTGGGTCCAGGTTCACATGGTGGTGTCGGTCCTGTTGGTGTTGGAT
>JBDTBS010000074.1:0-5210 GCA_039924035.1 Aquihabitans sp.
GCCGGCGGCATCGTCGAGCTGGGCGGGCGCACCGAACACGGCGAGGGTGGCGTCGCCTTGGAACTTGTTGATCCAGCCGTGGTGGCGGTGGACCTCGTCGACGACGACCCCGAAGAACCGGTTGAGCAGGGCCACCACCTCTTCGGCAGGTCGGGTGGCAGCGAAGGAGGTGGAGCCGACCACGTCGACGAACAGCACGGCAACGTCCTGCACGGAGCCGCCGAGTTCGACGCCACGGCTGATGGAGTCGGCGGCCACGTCTTCGCCCACCTGCTTGCCGTAGAGATCTCGGAGACGCTCCCGCTCCTGAAGACCGGTGGCCATGTCGTTGAACCCGGCCTGGAGCAGGCCGAGGACAGAGCCGTCGTAGACCTCGATGCGGGTGTCGAGGTCGCCGGCGGCCAGCTGTTCCATGGCGTGGCGCACGCTGGCCACCGGGTCGGCGATGGCCCGGGCTCCGAGCACGGTCACCCACCAGCCGGCCACCAAACCGATGCTGGCCAAGACGAGCATGGTGACCGCCAGTTGGGTGGCGGTGCCTTCGCGTTCGGTCAACGCGAAGAGGGCCACGATGACCAGGCCGAACAGAGCAACGCCGGTGCCGACCAGCCACCCGAGCAGCGTTCGGGCCACGACGCCAGGTAGTTGGGGGGCAGCCACGTCGCTCATCGACAGCGCCGCGGCGGCCAGCGGCCGGGTGATGCGTTCGGCGAACAGGTAGGCCACGCCGGAGGTGAGCAGGCCGCCCAAGGCGACGGTGAAAGCGATGCGGGGTAGCAGTTCGGCGTTGATGAGCGTGTTCACCAACGAGAAGGTGAAGGCGGCGGCGAACCAGGCTGTGAGGTGGACGAGGAACAGTCGGAACGGGGCCCGCAGGACGGCGCTGACCTCCCGATCGGTGGGGGCCCGTTCGTCGTGAAGCCAGCGCCGTCCAGATCGCAGCCAGGTCTCCCCCCAGATCACCGCGGCGGGGATCACGATGAACACGAACGCAGCGCCGACGATCAGGTTGGTGACGAGCAGCCGTTGCGTGAAGGGAATGGTCTGACCGGGAAGCACGTAGACGATGCCGGCCACCGCGGTGATCCCGGCCAGGTTGGCCAGGATCAGCGCCAGGAACAGTCGGGCTCGGATGCGGCGCACCAGGCCGGCGGCCTCGGGGCCCCGAAGGTGGTCGGGCAGGACCCGGACCGGGGTGGTGCCGTCAGTGCTGCGGCGTCCGCTGCGCCACCGGGTCACCGTGGCTCGACCGGTGGTCCCGGCTTGCTCGATGAACGCGGTCCGTCGTTGGCGTCGGTCGGCCTGTCGTTCGGGTTCGGGTTCGGGTTCGTGGTCGGGTTCGGGTTCATCGGTTGGACGCTCGGATCCGGTATCGGGTTCGAGGGCGGCGTCGTCGGTTGTGGGAGCGTCGGGTATCTCAGGCTCGTCGGACGGGCCCTGAGTTACCGGTTCGACCGGTCGGGTCGGTCGGGTGGCGGCCACGCCTGAACGCTACCGGTCGACCGGTCGTAGGCTCGGCCACATCTGTCCCCTGGTCGGACGTCACCCCCGTCGCCCGGCCGCCAACCTCGAGGAGCACACATGACCGAGATGCCGTACCGCCGCCTGGGACGTTCGGGCCTGAAGGTCAGCGTGTTGTCGTTTGGGTCGTGGGTGACCTTCGGCGACCAGGTCGACACCGCTCTGGCCCGTGACTGCCTCAGCGCGGCCCGAGATGCCGGGGTCAACTTCTTCGACAACGCCGAGGCCTACGCCGGTGGCCAGTCCGAGCAGATCATGGGCGATGCCATCGCCGAGCTCGGCTGGGAACGCCACGAATACGTGATATCCACCAAGTTGTTCTGGGGCATTCACGACGGCGTGGTCAACATGAAGAACACGCTCAACCGCAAGTACCTGATGCAGGCCATCGAGGGGTCGCTAGACCGGCTCGGTCTCGACTTCGTCGACATCGTCTACTGCCACCGTCCCGATCCCGACACGCCCATCGAGGAGACGGTGTGGGCCATGTCCGACATGATCGCCTCCGGTATGGCCCACTACTGGGGAACCTCGGAGTGGTCGGCGGCAGAGATCCGCGCTGCGTGGGACATCGCCGAACGCCACCACCTCCACAAGCCGGTGGTGGAGCAGCCGCAGTACAACATCTTCGAGACCCGCAAGGTCGAGAAGGAGTACGCCCGGCTCTACGAAGACATCGGTCTGGGCCTCACCACGTGGAGTCCGCTGGCTTCGGGTCTGCTCACCGGCAAGTACATGGACGGCGTGCCCGAGGGCAGCCGGGCCACCCTGCCGGGCTACGAGTGGCTGGCCGACCTGCTCACCAACGAGGACCGCAACGCCAAGGTTCGGGAGATGTCGGCGGTGGCCGAACGGCTCGGTGTCTCCATGGCTCAGCTGGCCATTGCCTGGTGTGCCGCCAACCCCCGCGTGTCCACGGTGATCACCGGGGCCAGCTCGGTCGCTCAGGTCCACGAAAACCTGAAGTCCCTGGAGGCCCTGGAGCAGCTGACCCCCGAGGTCATGGACGAGTTGCGGGGCATCGCCCGCCGCCGCTGATCCTCGGCCCCCGGGTTTGTCGGCTGGTCGATTGTTCGGTTGACCGACTGTTCGGTTGACCGATGGGTCGGTCGGTTGTCGGCGGTTCGTTCGTCGATTGACCGACGCAAGCCCGGGGTAGTGGCTGCGCTGGCAAGATGTGGATGCCACCGGATGGTGGTGCCGTGGTCGAACAGGAGCAACACGTGGACGAAGAAGACAAGGTGTGGGCGATCGCCGCCACCCTGGCCTCGCTGGGCGCGGCCAAGCTGACCAAGAACATCCTGAGCAGGTCGTGGGAGAAGCGCCGCGGCAGCGTGCCCGGCAACCCGGCCACCGACGACACCACCTGGAACGAAGCGCTGATGTGGGCCGTGGTGTCCGGCGTGGCCGTCGGTGTCGCTCGGCTGCTGTCTCAGCGGGGCGTGGCCTATGCCTTCGAGAAGGGCCGCGGCGGCCTCCCCGCCAAGGCCCACGACACCGCCGCCTGACCGGAGCCCAGCTCCTAGTCCGTTCTTGAACAGATGGTGGTCATCCAGTAGCCACTCTCTGTTCAAGAACGGTCTGGCCGGTGGTTGTGTCGGTTCTTGAGGAGATGGTGGTCATCCAGTAGCCACTTTCTGTTCAAGAACGGTCTGGCCGGTGGGCCTCATCGCCTAGACCGGTCGAGCGTGTTCTGCTCCGCCACCCGTGTCCGCACCTGCCACCCGTGTTCTGCTCCGCCACCCGTGTTCTGCACCTGCCGTTGCCCCCGACCGTCGTCACCCGCAGGGTCAGACGCGGCCCAGACCGGGACGCAACCATTCTGAGTGTCACACCCCTCTGGTGAGCTGTGGTCATGAACGTGCTTCGAGGAGTACAGGACCTAGCCACACAGCAGCACGGGTTGGTCACCTTCGACGATCTCGCTCGGGCCGGAATCACTAGGTCGCAACGGCGGACTCTGCTGGCTGGCGAAAATCTGGTGCCCGTTGGCAGACGGACATTTCGCGTCGGTGGTTCGCCCATCACCAACAGGCAACGAGTCATGGCGGCCTGCCTCGATGTTGGCGGAATCGCATCGGGCAGTTCGGCGGCCTGGCTGCACGGTATGGACGGTTTCGGCATCGCCAAGCAACCGGAGGTGATGGTCGACAGGTCTCGGTTTGACTACAGCCATCCATCCGCCGTGATTCGTACTACCACCTGGTTGCCGTCGGACGATGTGGTTTCGGTCGACGGCATTCCTTGCCTAAGCGTGGCCCGGACCCTGTTCTCATTGGCGGCCAAGGTCCCCCGCCTGCTCGCTATCGATCGTGTCCGCGGCGCGGTCGACGTGGCGGTGGCGGACGGCCAGGCCAGCGACCCATGGCTTTGGTGGCGGCTCGAACAGCTCCGCTGTCGTGGACGAAACGGCGTCAAGGTCTTCGAGGAGATCCTGTCGGCCCGAACTGGCGGTTCGGTGACCGAAAGCTGGCTTGAACGCGAGACCCTTCGCCTACTGGCTGAGGCGGGGTTGCCCACTCCGGAGTGCCAAGGACGGATCTGTCGCGATGGCGCGTTCGTGGCTCGTGTCGACTTCGTCTACCCGTGGTGTCGGACCGTGATCGAGGTGAGTGGCTTCCGCTGGCACCGAACGCCAGACCAGTTGAAGCAGGACGCACGCAGGCGGCGTGATCTCACCCTGGCCGGGTATCGCGTCCTCGAGTACACCTATGACGACATCGTGCAGCATCCCGAACGGGTCGTCGCCGAGGTGGCCGAAGCCTTGGGTATCAGACGGGCTGCCTGACGACGTGTCTGCGCCTAGCAACTCAGCTCGCAACGATCGCCTGTGACCGTTCTTGAACAGAAGGTGGTCATCCAGTAGCCACTTTCTGTTCAAGAATGGGTTGGCCGGTGGTTGTGCCAGTTCTTGAACAGAAGGTGGTCACCCAGTAGCCACTTTCTGTTCAAGAACGGGTTGGGCTCTGTTCAAGAACGGGTGTGCCGATCTGGTTGGCCATTGACCGAGCAGACCCGGAAATGCGTGTCTAGGGTCACAGGCAATGGACATCGTTGCGATGCCGCAGTTGGGTGAGACCGTCACTGAGGGCACGATCACGCTCTGGTCTAAAGCGGTTGGTGACCCCGTGGAGGTGGACGATGCCCTCTTCGAGGTGTCCACCGAGAAGGTCGATACCGAGGTCCCCTCGGCGGTGGCCGGGTTCTTGCGGGCGATCCTGGTAGCCGAGGGTGACACGGTGGCCGTCGGTATTCCCGTGGCCGTGATCACCGCCACTGCCGACGAGGAGGTCGACCTCGATTCGGTGGGTGCCGCTGGCTCTGGTCGCTCGACCTCGATGGGCCACGGCGACGGCGACGGCGACAGCGACAGCGACGGCGACAACGTCGGCGACGGCGACGGCGGCGGCAACGTCGGCGGCCGCCGTGGCGATGGTGGTGGCGGCCGCCGGTCCAGCGGGCACGACGACCTGTCGGCCCATGCCACTGATGGCTCCTACGGGGGCCCGCCGGGTCAGTCCCCGTCCGGTGGCTCCTTGGCGGGGTCGTCACGGTCTGGGGTCCGATCGAGCTCGTCACGGTCCCCGTCGGCGGGCACCCGCTCATCGTCGACGACCCCATCACGTCAGCAGGGAACCGGAAGCGGGGCAGGGACGCCGTTGTCGCCGGTGGTGCGACGTTTGCTCGAC
>JBDTBS010000075.1:0-10078 GCA_039924035.1 Aquihabitans sp.
ATGCTCGAGGTGGTCGGGTTCCCCGTGGCCGTCAACCCTGAGACCCGCCTGGCCTCCCTGGCCCGCAAGCGGGGTTGGCTGGTGGAGCAGTGGTCGACATCGCCCGGGTTCAAGCCGCCGACACTCCCGCTGGCCGCCCGACGCCACGTCACGAAGGCGGCCCCCCGATGAAGGCTCTGCGCTTCGAACGCAAACCGGCCAAGTACGTGGCCGCATCCCTGGCCGGTCGCCTGTCGGCCGGCAAGGGAGCCTCGGTCGGTCCGCTGCGGCTGGCCGACATCGACGAGGTCGACCTGCCCACCGACGAGTGGGTGCGACTCCGTCCCCGCTTGGCTGGCATCTGCGGCTCCGACCTGACCACCATCGACGGCCATTCCAGCCACTACTTCGAACCGATCGTGAGCTTCCCGTTCACCCCCGGTCACGAGGTGGTCGGCAACCTCGACGACGGCTCCCGGGCCGTACTCATCCCGGTGCTGTCGTGTGTCACCCGTGGCATCTCCCCGATGTGCTCGGCCTGCGAAGCCGGGCGCACGAACCACTGCGGCCGCATTGCCTTCGGTCACCTGGAGCCAGGTCTGCAGACCGGGTTCTGCGAGACCACCGGCGGAGGTTGGTCCACCGAGATGGTGGCCCACCCCAGCCAGATCCTGCCGGTGCCCGAAGGTCTGTCCGACGAAGCCGCGGTCATGGTCGAGCCCACAGCGTGCGCGGTGCATGCCGCCCGCATGGTGGCCGCACGCGGTACCCACAACACCGTCGCGGTGATCGGCTCGGGCACCCTCGGGTTGCTCACCATCGCCGCCCTGCGGGCCGAGGCATCCATCGGCGCCCTGGTGGCCACCGGCAAGTACCCACACCAGAAGACCATGGCCACCGACCTCGGTGCCGACCAGGTGGCTGCTCCCCGTGAACTGGCCCGTCTGGTCCGCAGCCTCACCGGGGCCTTCGTGCTCGACGGTGGCCAACTCACCGACGGGGTCGACCTGGTGGTCGACTGCGTGGGAAGCGAAACCAGCCTGGCCCAGGCCTTGCAGGTGGTGGCCCCCGGCGGCGAAGTACTGGTCGTCGGCATGCCCGGCCACACCAGCCTCGACCTCACCACCTTGTGGCACCGAGAGACAGCCATCCGTGGTTGCTACGCCTACACCAAGCCCGACTTCGAACGGGCCGTCGAACTGGTGGCCGAAGCCGATCTCGAACGGCTGGTGAGTGCCACCTACCCGCTGGCCCGCTACGCCGATGCCATCGAACACGCGGCCAACGCCGGCTCTCGCGGTGCCGTCAAGGTGGCCTTCGATCTCCGCAAGCCAGCCCGCTCATGACCATCTTCAAGGTCCCCTCTTCCGCCCTGCCCCAGGAGCGCAACTGATGCCCCGTCCCGGATTCGTGCTCGACGTCGATCGTTCGACGCCACCCGTCCTGTTCCACCACGGTGAAGGCTTCCGTCTGGAGAAGCTTCCTGCCGGCCGGACCCGGGTGATCTACCCCGGCGAGCCTCACGAGGCCCTCGAAGACGTCGAGGCCAGCATTCAGGATGCCCTGAACAACCCGCTCGAGATGGACCCGTTGCCGTCTCTGCTGACCCCGGGCATGAAGCTGACAATTGCCTTCGACGACGTCTCGCTGCCGCTGCCCCCCATGCAACGTCCCGACATCCGTCAGCGGATCATCGAAGCAGTGCTCGACATGGCCGCCACCGCCGGAGTCGACGACGTCCACCTCATCGCCGCGTTGGCTCTGCACCGTCGCATGACCGAGAACGAACTGCGCCACGCGCTGGGCGACCGGGTCTACGACGCCTTCGCCCCTCAGGGTGCGCTCTACAACCACGACGCTGAAGACCCCGACAACCTCTCGTTCCTGGGTACCACCCCACAGGGCGAAGAGGTGGAGATCAACAAGCGGGCCGCCGAGAGCGATCTGCTGATCTACGTCAACATCAACATCGTGTCCATGGATGGTGGCCACAAGAGCACGGCCACCGGCCTGGCCAGCTACCGCTCCATCAAGCACCACCACAACGTGCACACCATGCAGCACTCCAAGAGCTTCATGGACCGTCACAACTCGGAGCTTCACCACAGCAACTGGCGCATGGGCAAGGTCATCGCTGATGCCGGCGTGAAGATCTTCCAGATCGAGACCACCATCAACACCGACACCTTCGGCCAGGACGGGCCCATGTCGATGCTGGCCAAGCGGGAGTGGGAGTGGAGCACCAAGGACCGGGTGTCCTTCGTGGCCATGCAGCAGGGCCTGAAGCGCCTGTCGTCGCCCACCCGTCGCAAGATCTTCCAGTCGCACCGGGCGCCCTATGGCGTCACCTCGGTCACCGCGGGAGCCATCGAGCCGGTCCACGAGCGCACGCTCGAGCAGTGCCTCAAAGAACACCTGGTGCCGGTGGAAGGTCAGACCGACATCATGACGATGGGCCTGCCCTACATCGGCCCCTACAACGTCAACTCGATCATGAACCCGATCCTGGTGATGTGCCTCGGGCTCGGTTACTTCTTCAACATGTACCGCAACAAGCCGGTCGTGCGTGAGGGTGGCGTGTTTATCATGACCCACCCCACCCCGTGGGAGTTCCACCCGGTCCACCACCCGAGCTACATCGATTTCTTCGAGCAGGTCCTGGCCGACACCACCAACCCTCGCGAGATCGAGGCCAAGTGGGAGAAGCAGTACGCCGAAGACGAGTGGTACCGCCACCTCTACCGGACCAGTCACGCCTACCACGGAGTCCACCCCTTCTACATGTGGTACTGGGGTTCGCACGCCCTCAAGCACCTGGGCCGGGTCATCGTTGTCGGCGGCGACGAGCGGGCCGTGAAGCGCCTCGGCTTCAAGTCGGCTTCCACGCTCAACGATGCCTTCGAGATGGCCGAGGACGTGGTCGGCCCCCAGCCCACCATCACCCACTACAAGAACCCGCCGCTCGTAATGGCCGACGTGACGTGATCGTGGCCGACAAGAAGGGCGCTGAGAAGGCGCTGGCCGTTGTCCAGCAGATCCGCCGCCGGGTACCCGCACCACGGGACCTGGTGTCGAAGTCGACGTTTCCGTACCGGGCCCCGACCACGCCGCTGACGGTCATCCCGAAGCCCGCCGAGCAGAAGCTCGGGGCCGGCTACGACTCGGCATGGGCCCGCAAGATGCCAGCCCGCTACGCCCGGTTCTTCATCACCGAAGGCATGGTCCGGCCCATCATCGCCGGTTTGGCTCAGCCCGAACGGCGCAACCTCGACCGGCTCAAGGACCTTGAAGGTCCGGTCATCTTTGCGGCCAACCACCACAGCCATCTCGATGCTGGACTGTTGATCACCTCGTTGCCCGAGCCCTTTCGTCATCAGGTCTTCGCCGCAGCCGCAGCCGACTACTTCTTCGATAGCCGGATCAAGGCCACCGCGTCAGCGCTGGTGCTCAACGCCATCCCCATCGAGCGGGCCAAGGTGGGCCGACGTTCGGCCACCGAGGCCGCCGAGCTGATCGACGACGGCTGGAACCTGATCATCTTCCCCGAGGGGGGCCGCTCCCCCGACGGCTGGGGTCAGCCCTTCCGGGGCGGCGCCGCCTACCTGTCACTCAAGTGCGGGGTACCAATAGTGCCCGTGCACCTGGCCGGTACCGGCCGGATCCTGCCGAAGGGTCGCAACCGGCCCCGTCCGTCTCGATCCGTGGTCACCTTCGGGACACCGATCCACGCCCATGACGGCGAACGGTCCCAGGCTCTCAACGGCAGGTTGGAGCAGGCCGTGGCCGCTCTGGCCGACGAAGCCACCTCCGACTGGTACTCCGCTCGTCGCCGGGCTGCCGCTGGTGAGACACCATCGTTGTCAGCACCCGATGGCGGACGCTGGCGCCGGGCCTGGACCCTGAGCGGTCAGCGCAAGCGGCGGGGAGCCACCCACAAGGCCTGGCCCGACCTCGACTGAACTAGTTCCGGTCAGCCGGCCACTGTCGTAGTGGTCGTGGCCTCGGGGGCACTGGTGGGAGCCACGGTATCGAACGATGCCCCGTCGGTGGTCTGGGGACCTTCGGCGGTGGTGGAGGTCTGCGGTGCTGTCGGCTGGTCGTCTGTTCCCTGACCGGGCTCGGTTGTGGTCGGCACCAGGTCACGGCATTCGGTGAGAGCAGCACGAGCCCGGTCTATGGGCTCGTCATCCACGTCGGGATCGTCGACCGGCGCTCCGCTCGGACCTCGCTCGACGATCATCGATACCTCGTGGTCGCTGAGGTTGTCCAGGATCGCATCGGCGGCGCATTCGGCCAGCGCAGGCGGCATGCCCGAGGACTCGTAGGCATCTACGAGCTCGCTGTGGTTGGGGGGCTCGGCTTCGAAGCTGGTCAGGAGGAACCACACGCCCCCAGCCAGTACCACCAAGACGGCGGCCACGATGAGAGCAGAGCGAAGAGGACGTCCCGCGGGCTGGTCGGGCGGGTCGGTCGGCTCGCTCATCGTGGGCGAGCGTACCGGCCGCCACCGGTGCCACCGCACCGCCGCCCCAGCGTTACGTTCCATCCTGACCCGCAGACGACGTTGCTCAGCGGTCTGCTAGTAGCCAGCAACGCTCAGATTCTCCGATTGGCTCGGGCCCCCGTACATCTCACTGACCGAGCCGGTGAACTGATCGAACCCAGGAGTACGACTGCCTCCACGGACGTAGTCTGCGTAATCGGCCGGTTGATGGCCGAAGTCCCTTTTGGCGCCTTCGAATACGAGTTCGTGGTGCGTAGCCGATTCACCGTCGGAGTGCAGCGGTTCCCGAGTGATCAGCGCAGACAGCTGCTCACCCCGGTAGATCTTGTCGTTGACATTGTTGAGCGTCACCATGCGTGTTTCCTGGGGAACCTTGTTGAGGAACTGATCGGTGTCGGCCCCCACGGCGAGAGCGTGAGTGATCCGATACTTTCCGCCTTCTCCGATCAGTGCGTTGAACTCTGGGTTGGCCGCTGCCGACGCCGCTGCGTAAGCACCACCGCTATGGCCGACGAGCATGATCTCGGAACCTTCGGAAACACCGGCCGTTCGGAGAGCCTCCATGACTCGGCGGGCGTACCGGTCGTCGTTCCCGGACCAAAAGGCAGTCGGAGCGGTATTGCGCAACGCCCGGACAGTCCCACGTGGTTGGAAAATGTGGTTCACCAGCGAACCAGCGCCCATGCCGACCGCGAGGGTCGGAACGAACCCCGGATAAGCAACAGAAAGCAGCGGCGCGAATCGCCAGTTCATGACGCTTCTGAACCCAGCTACGGCGGCATCGCGACTCGACGTCAGATCGGTGATGCCCGGCATGATCACGATTACCCGACCACCTGCCAGCCTACGAATCTGAATCTGGTCCTCGCCGATCGAGCCCGGCCCCGTCTCGCCGAGAAGCTCAGCCAGCAACTCGCGCCCTGCGACTTCGTCGGGAAATCTCGAAAGGTCGGGCCGCCGAGGCTGCGCAGTTCCGCCTGCGTTTCCGGTCGTCGTTCCTGCACTGGCACGGCGCTGATCTTCGGCGTTGCGTCGCAGCGTTCGAGCTGCCTCCGAGAGCGTGGATTGGGACAGTCCAAAGGTCCGACGTACAGGTCCGGACCATTGCCGACGGAAGTCATCCGCGTCCGCACCTCCCCAGGCGCTGCGCACGACCTGAGCCATGATGTCCGAGTAGCTGGTCGAAAGTTGCTCCCCCGCCTTGTCCATGTGGGCAGCGAGCGCATCTAGTTCATCAGGATCAGCGCCGAGGAAGGTCATGAATCCTCAGAGGTCACGGGGTCCACGGCTCTGACAGGGCTGCACGCAATCCAGGACCGACTTCGAGTTGGAGGGCTTCCACCTCGCCGGCCGAGCCATCTCGCAACGTGAAGCGTTGCACCCCGGCTCCACCGCCCGCCCCGCTCGCTGGAGAAACTACGACCTCCAGAGGCGTGGTCTGACCGCCCTCCTGAGCTCGGGCGGCCGCTATGTCGAGGACCATCTCGGCTAGGTCCGCACCCGGGTCCAGGACACCGATCTTGTAGCCCGCCAAGCTGATCGGCGAAAAGACGACGGAACCCAACTCGCTCCGAGCGATCCGGAGAATAGACGACGTGCCATTACCGACCATGCCTACCGAAGTGCCGCCCCTGGCTCTGCCCAGAATTGCGACAAGGCCGGCGACAGGACCCGACAGCGCGAGGTCGTCCTCTTTGATCGATGCCAATCCCCGCATTGCCAGCGACTCGACGACGGAGCGAACGAAGGTTTGTTCCTCTTGACCGGGCGATGGGAGGACGAGCAACTCCGTCAAGAATGTTGCGATCTCGCGGTCGAGGCTCCCGATCAGGAAGCTGAGTTCGGAAAGGCCGAGGATCAGCGGTGTAGTCGCATCATCGGAAACATCAATCGGGCTGTTCATAGGATCACTTCTTTCAGAAACCACCATTGATTTGCCATCGGGTCGATCACCATCGTGTTCACGAAGCCCATGGGGCCGGTCCGTCGGTCATTGAGGTCTGCTACTGCCTTGGATCGAACATCTATAGGCAGGTCAGCGGGGTCGAACACTCCGTACTTCCGCTTGAAGTACATGCTGTTGAGGTAGCCATCGCTGGAACCCGTGAGGTCGTACCAGATGTTCGTGCCTGCATCATCGAGCCATCGGCCTGCCTTCTCTCCGGCGAACGTGCTCGCGCTCCAGGCCAATCCACCGGCTGGGCCGGCGACGAGTGTGGCAACGCCGCCTCCAATACCGTCAACCCCGGACCACATCGTCCTTCCATCCCACCAACCATGCTGTGACAATTGGTAGAGGTAGTCGGCAAGCGATACCAGTTCGCCGATACCAGGGGCCTTGGCAAGATCATCGGCCATGCTGAAGAAGTGCCGTGCAGATTTGGCCGCCATCCAGAGCTCGCCAAGCTCCATCAAGTCCAAGAGGGTCGACCCGTTCTTCGCCATATCGAACAGGAAGTCCATGAAGCCGTCGGGAAGCTCTCCGAACTTCAGGCCCCCTCCGCCGAGCTTGGCACCTCCCGCTCCAGCCGTCCCGCTGGCGGCGCTGGCGGCGCTGGCTCGACGTTGATCCTCGGCGTTGCGGCGAAGCGTCGTAGCGGCTTCTTTGAGCTGGGAGCTTGCGCCCTTGAAGGTCTTGCGGGCTGGGCCTGACCAGGACTGGCGAAAGGCCGTGGCACCCTCGCCTTCCCAATGACTGCGTACGACGCGACCCATGATCCGCTCGAACTCACCGTCGAGCCGACCCGCTACGTCATCGAAGCTTGCGGCGAGCTCATCGAGCTGCTCTGGGTTGGCTCCAAGAAAGGTCATCAATCACTCCTCAGTCCGGTCGTCGATCGCGGTTGTTGCTGCCCGCTGACACCGAGCGCCAGCCCGCACGATGCGGGCTGGCGCTCAGCATCGGGCACTCAGACGCGTCCGGAGGTCTGTTCTTGATCCTGGGCGTTCCTGCGGGCCTTCATCGCCGACTCCGACAGGAGTTGCTTGATCTGGGTCAGGTGACGAACCGAGTCGCTCTGCCAGGTGGACTCGAACTGCTGGCGGTCCGTGCCTTCCCAGGTGGTGCCCTGAAGCTTGGTGGTGACGTTCCGCATGCATTCGTCGATCTGCTCTGCCGTGCGGTCCATCTGCTCCGCGAGCTGCTTGACTTCCTCTGGGTTCATTCCGAGTTTGCCGGTCATATTTCCTTCTTTCCTTGGTTGACATCGATGCCGCCGACGGAGCCGACAGCGCTGTATTGATAGGACCACGGCACCAGCCGTCGTCCAAGGGGGAGAACTCCCCGCCCTACGTGTGCACCCCCAGCGGGAGTGCGAGCTGGACCTTTTCCACTTGTCCGTTGCGCACGTAGAGACCGCGACCCGGCGGAAAGTCCTTCCGGGCGAGCTTGGGGAACGGCGTTTTGAAGACACCATCCCCGTCGAACTGATCAGGCACAAGGGCGATACCGCAGCGCTGTGCCTTGAGAGCTTGGAGCAGCCCCCAGGAGCTACTCATTGCCGCCGTCTCCCCTTCCGCAAGAATGGGGTGATCATGCTCAGTGGCGGCCTCGACCAAGGCAGAGACCGCGTCGACATCCATCCAGTCCGAGACCTTCGGGGCGTCGTCGATCACGAGAACCGCCTGTCCCGGCTTGGCCGACTCCAAGGCGGCTTTCGCAGGATCAGCATGTTCGGTGACGTTCGCTCCAGCCAACACCTGGTGAGTCCAGTTCAGGACCTTTGCAGCCGGCGAACGGCCGGATCCGACGTAGACCGTGACCAGACCATCGTGACGACGCTGGAGTGCCTGCACGATCGACACCAGGGCAGTGGTCTTTCCACTCCGCGGTGGTCCGACGATCAACATCGGGCCGTCCAGATCGAGCCCGAAGGGCGCAAGGTCGGTGTCGGCGACACCGACGGCAATCCCGCCGCCCGGCGCCTCGACTGGTAGGTCGTCGAGTGATACTGCGTCAGGCAGGCGGCCAACCTCCGGGGCCACGGCCACACCGCGATCCCTGGCCGCCTCGGCGAGGTGCTCGATTGCTGCTGCCTGACGGGCGGTGTTCGGGGTACCACCAAGTACCGCAACCTGTACCTCGCGCTCCTGGAAGAACCCCCGCCCGGGGGGAGTACCGGTGGGGAAGGCATCGCTGGGAACACCGACCACGGCATACTCGTTCTCGCTGGCCATGCGCAGGACCAGTCGCTGCTGGATCACCGACCCCAGGGCCGATGGGATCGCCCCTGCCCTATCCGCCGCAACGACGACATGGACCCCTGTCTGACGGCCGTCGGTGGCAATCGACTGGAACAGGTCATAGGTCTGGAGTCGCCCCGACCCCTCGTATTCCTGTCGAAACGTTGCAAACCCGTCCACCAGAAGCAGGATCCGAGCCTCGCTCATGTCCCCGGTGATCTCTCGGTACCGGGTGATGGAGTCGGCTCGGACAGCGGCATAACGTTCGAGCCGAGCATCCACGGTCTCGCGAAGAGTCCTCAGGAGTCGGGCCACACGTTCCTCGTCGTCTCCGCTGATGATCGATCCCACGTTCGGCAACGGCTCCAACATGTCCAAGCCCCGGGACGCGAAGTCGAGGCCGTAGACGTGGCACGGGCCGCCACGGGTCGACAGAGCTGCGGCGACGGTCAACGTACGTAGGAACGCGCTCTTTCCAGACCCACCGGTGCCCAGCACCATCATGTTCCCGTCACGGTCGGGATCGAAGGAGACCGGCTCTTGAGCCTGCGATGCAGGGTCATCGAGCACTGCGAAGATGAGCCGTTCATCGGTTCGGGACAGCAGCCGGAGATCGTCGTCGTCCTTGGGGCTACGAGCCAGGTCGTAGGTGGCTCCTAGTTCCGGCAACCACGGTTTGCGGGGCTCAGGAACTCTGGCTTGGAGTGCGGCTGCGGAGATGGTGGAAACGAGCCGAGAGAGATCGTTCGGTCCCGGATCTGTTGTCTCTTCGACGTGCTCTTGTTCCTCAGGCTCGGGCCACTCGATCACCGCCCCGATTTCATGGGCCGACACGGTGACCTGCGCTGGGGGCGGCTGGTCGGTGGTCCACCCACCGACATAGGCCGCTTGGAAGGGGCTCAACCGTCCCGGGCCGAGCTTGGCGATGCCGCGGCCGGGAACACCTGGGTCGAATGCCGCTGCACCTTTGGTACCGATCACGTCGGTGCTATCGGCCTCATCGGCCATCCGGAGGGCAACGCGCAGGTTGGTGTTGGCCCGGAGGTTGTCCTTGATCACGCCGGCAGGCCGCTGCGTGGCGAGAATGAGGTGAAGGCCCAGTGAGCGTCCACGCTGGGCAACGTTGACCACGCCGTCGACGAACTCAGGCACTTCGGAGACAAGAGCCGCGAATTCGTCGACGATGATCACCAAGCTCGGTGGGGTGTCAGGGTCATGCAGCCGTTCGAGCTCGAGCACGTCCTTCGCCTTCTTACGGTTCAAGATGTGCTCTCGGTGACGAAGCTCGGCGTTGAGGGACTCGAGCGCTCGGCGAACGAGGTGCGGTGAAAGGTCTGTCACCATCCCCACACAGTGAGGGAGACGCACGCACTCGCTGAAGGCAGCACCGCCCTTGTAGTCGACGAAGAGGAA
>JBDTBS010000076.1:0-2679 GCA_039924035.1 Aquihabitans sp.
ACTCACCTCAGAGCGGCTCGATGGCGACGGGCTATCAGTAGAGGTCCATGCGATGTATCCACCGTTTCCGTCGTCGCTGCGGGTCTCGGTGACCTCGCACGGGCACTCGATGCCGACCTCGTCACCAGAGTTGGACGACATGGACAGACTGGTCAGCTCCCAGCCATCCGGCAGCGTGCTCGGTACGTAGAAGCCGGTGGATTTGTCGTCCTCGCCGCTGGCCGGGCGCTCATCGTCGTCGGAGCCGACCAACTTCAGGCCGAGGCCGACCATGCCCACCGTCACCAGCAGCAGGGCGGCAACGGCCACCAGGCGTCGTCCGGGCCACGGACGGGGCTCGCTCTTTGGGAGCGGGATCAAGATTGAGTGACGGCCGCTGACCCGGGACTGGATCTCGTCCCAGGCCTCGGGGACCTCGCTGCCGACCACGGGGTCGACGTGGGCTCGGAACCAGGCAACGTCATCGCCGGTCGGACTGTCGTCGGTGGCATCTTCGTTGGTGGGTTCGTCGTGATCAGTCACGGTCGACCACCTCCTTCAGGGTGGTGAGGCCCCGGTGGACCAGCGACCGCACTGTGGCCGGGCGGACACCCAGCAGTTTGGCGATCTCATCGGTGGGGGCATCGGCGTAGAAGCGCAGGGCCAGCGCGTCACGTTGGTTGGCCGGTAGCTCTTGCAGAGCCAGCCATACGGCGCTGGTGGCCGCGGGCAGACCGGGTGGGGGAGCGTGGTCGGGTGGACGTTGGGGGTGGCGGGCCACCACGGCACGGTGGCGACCTTCGTCGCGGCACAGGTTGACCAGAACTGTGCGCAAGAAGCCGGCCGGATTGTCGACCGTGCCGATCTTGGGCAGGACCCGCACGAACGCGTCCTGGGCCAACTCCTCGGCCCGAGCCCGGTTGCCGATCATCAGATGGGCCAGGCGGACACTGGGCGCGTAGCGGTCCCGGTAGAGGGCTTCGAGCGCACCGAGGTCGGCAGTCCGGTCGGTTCCGTCGACGATGTCATCGGTCACCGCGCTGCTGCTCCCGGTTCCCGCATCGTGGCGCATCGTACCCATACCTATGTTGACGGGCAGCCGACCCGAATCGTTGCGGGTACTGTCGGACCCGACTTGACCGCGCGGTCAAGGACGACCCGCAGGAGCATCCATGACCGACCTGGCCGCCGGCCTTCCCGACATCAGTGACCCGACGTTCTGGCACCAGCCGCTCGAGACCCGCATGGCCGGCTTTGCCCAACTGCGGGAAGTGTCGCCGTTCGTGGCTTCGTCGGTGCTCAACCCGCTCACCGGCGAACAGGACGACTTCTACGGCGTCACCCGCTACGCCGACGTCATGGAGATCAGCCGTCGGGCCGACATCTTCTGCTCCGGTCAGGGCTCCATCTCCATCCAGGACATGCCTGCCGAGGCCGCGGAGTTCTTCGGATCGTTCATCACCATGGACGACCCCCGCCATGCCCGTCAGCGCGGCATCGTGGCCCGCAACTTCACGCCCCGGAAGCTCCAGGGCGTGCTCGACTCGGTGGAGCGAATCTGCACCGAGGTCATCGACGACATGTGCGAGCTGGGCGAGGTCGACCTGGTCGACGCCATCTCGGCCCCGTTCCCGCTGCTGGTGATCTGCGACATGATGGGCATCCCCCGCAGCGAGTTCCAGACCGTGCTCGATGCCACCAACGTCATCCTCGGGGCGGGCGACCCCGAGATGCTGGGCGGCCGGGACATCATGACGGCATTGTTCGAAGCGGGCCTCACGCTCACCGAACTCATGAACGACCTGGCCGACCACCGTCGCAAGAACCCCACCGACGACCTCACCTCAGCTCTCGTGCACAGCGACGTGGGCGACGAGATCCTCAGCCCGGCCGACCTCGGTCCGTTCTTCATCCTCCTGGCCGTGGCCGGCAACGACACCACCCGCACTGCCACCAGCCTGGGCATGCACCTGCTCTCCCAGAACCCCGAGCAGCGCCGCATCTGGCAGGACGATCTCGATGGGGTCACGCCCACCGCGGTGGAGGAGATCGTGCGAGCTGCGTCGCCGGTCACCTTCATGCGTCGTACCGTCACCGAGCCCGTCACCCTGTCGGGTCAGGACCTCGAGGTCGGGGACCGGATGGTCATGTTCTACGGAGCAGCCAACCGCGATCCCCGGATGTTCGAGAACCCGGAGGTCTTCGACGTGCGCCGAGACCCGAACCCCCACGTCGGCTTCGGTGGCCCCGGTCCCCACTTCTGCCTGGGGGCCCACCTCGCCCGCCGGGAGCTGTCGGTGATCTTCCGCCAACTGCTCACCCGCCTGCCCGACATCGAGGTGGTCGGCGATCCCGTCTACCTCGACGCTGCCGGCATCCCGCTGGTTGGTGGGGTCAAGCGGCTGCCGGTGAAGTTCACCCCCACGAAGCGGTCCACCGCCCGCTGAGCCAGGGGGTTGGTCGCGGGCCAGGTAGGTGGTCTGGCGATGGTCCCCAGGGCGAACGGTCAGAACGTATTGCGACCGACGTCTTGGACCTGCCGAACAGATGGTGGTGAGGTGGTCGAGTGACAGTCGCCACCATGCTCGCCATCCTGCTGATCGGCGCCGGCGTCGGATTCCTCGGCGGTCTACTGGGCAAGGGTGGGTCCGCGATTGCCACACCGTTGCTGGTGGCCATCGGCCTGCCGCCCATCGTGGC
>JBDTBS010000077.1:0-11163 GCA_039924035.1 Aquihabitans sp.
GGGACGACTTCTACGTCCTGGATCCGTCCGATACCGAGCACGGCGTGGCCAGGGCCTTCATGGAAGACAACGATCCGGCCACCGTGGTATCCGAGTCGCCGCTGCTGGTGATCAACGGACTGCGTGACGTCACCGTCGTGCCCAAGCGGACCCAGGCTCTATACGCCCGGTTGTGCGACATCGGCCAAGTGGTGGAGTACGTGGAACTGCCCGACGCCGACCACGACGGGGCGGCCATCGAATCGGTCGACCTGGTGAAGGCCTGGTTCGCCGACCGTCTGGCCGGCAGGGAGGCTCCCAACTCCTGCCCAGATAGCTAGGAGGACCAGGGGCCGGGTCCGATGTGGCTGGTGGTTCGCCGCCAGCGTTTCCGCTCGGCCTTGGAAGTATCGGAGGGGAACCGGTGGGCGAA
Organism: Aquihabitans sp.; assembly: GCA_039924035.1. Lineage (GTDB taxonomy): Bacteria > Actinomycetota > Acidimicrobiia > Acidimicrobiales > Iamiaceae > Aquihabitans. The sequence continues at coordinate 413 of JBDTBS010000077.1, forward strand.
GCGCTCTTGGGCTTCGGGATCGGCGATGACGACGATCTCGCCGCCAATTGGCAACTTGTGGTCGACCGATGGGTTCACGGTGGAGTCGTCACCGACCGACACGGCCAAGACGGTGCAGCCGGTGGTCTCGCGGACGTTGCTCTGCCCGATGGTCAGACCGGCGATGGAGGACGGCACGGGGCAGCGGAAGACTTCGAGACCCTCGGTGACCACCAGGGTGTCGTCGACCCCCATGGCGTTCCACACCAGAGACGCACCGAGCGATGCGGCCGAAAGCACCCCGTCGGCTCCCGCTCTATGGAGGGTGGCCACGTTGCGCTCGAGGTTGGCTCGACTGATGATCTGCAGGTCGGGTCGCAGTCGCCGGCAGTAGATGGTGAGGTACACGTTGACATCGTCATCGTGGGTGGTGATCACTGCCGCGATGGCGTCGTCGATCCCTGCTTCCTGCAGGACCTCGATGTCGGCGGCATCGCCCAGCACGTAGTGCTCGGGATCGCGGATCCTTCCTTCGAGCTTCTCCACCACCTTCCAAGGGAAGCCGGCTTCGCCGAGCATTTTACCCGCAGCCCGGCCCACCCGGCCCGCTCCGATGACCACAACCGGGCTGGCCTGGTGCTTACCCAAGGAGAAGGCATCGTCGTAGGCGGTCAGTTGCGCATCGGTGCCGGCCAGAATGAGCGCGGCTCCGTCCTCCACGATCATGGCGGGATCGGCTGGCTGGTAGATGCCCCGTTGCCAGGTCCCCACCACGTTGACTCCGACTCGGGCTCCGATCTGGGATTCGCGCAGGGTGCGTCCGACGAGGTCCGGGTGGCTGGCGGTGGCTTCAGCGATGCGGAGATTGCCGAACCGGCCGATCATCTGGGAGCGGGCATCGCGGCCGAGCACCCGTTCGGCCATGGCCCGGCCAAGGATCTCGCCCAGTTTGAGAACCTCGTTGCAGCCGGCCAAGGTCAATATGTCGGCCGATTCCGGGTTGCGGGCGGTGGCCACTATGGGCACGTCGGCGCTGATCTCCCGCACGGTGAACGCGATGTTGGTGTTCGTGGTGTCGGCCATGCTGGCCGTGACCAGGGCGGCATGTTCAACCCGAGCGGCTCGGTAGGTGTCGGGATGGTCGGGGTCACCGATCATCACCGTGGTGCCCTCGTCGAAGCGGGCCAGGGCGGTAGTGGGATCGGATTCGATGACCACGTAGGGGACCCCGGCGTGGACTGCCCGGCGGATCACGGCCTCGGCCACCGGGTCGGTGCCCACCAGCACGATGTGGCCGGACACGTCGTCGGCCACCTTGCGGGGGGCCCGGTTTGCATCTCGCCATGCGACCCAGGGCATGAATACGAACTGGATGAAAACGAAGGGCAGCAGTACGAGGATGAACAGAGCCCCGCTGATCAGCACCACCACTGAGAAGAGGCGACCGGCATCGGATTCGAAGGTCACATCGCCGAAGCCGAGCGTCGACATGACGGTGAACGTCCAGTAGATGCCGGTGGCCCAACTGTGCTGACGACCCTCCCGAGCCATGAGCACGTGGAAGATCACCGTGAACAGGGCGATGAGAACCAGGAACACGGAGACCAGCGCTCCGACCAAGCGCATGTTGCCGCGTCGAGATGCGCCTGACAGGTAGCTGAGGATGAGCCCGATGGACTTCACGGTGCCGCGGTCTTCAGGGTTCGGGGCTCAAATGGCAATGGATGACGCACACCGCCGAGACGGGGTCGTCCACATCGAACTCGTCTACGGTCAGCCCGCCCACCGACTGAGCCAGGCCCTCGGCCAGGCCTCGGTGCATGTCGCACACGGTGTCGGGGTCGTCGAGCACGACCGTGGCGAACGGGCAGCTCTGCAGGGTGATAACAGCATCGGTACCGGTGAGAGCGACCGTCGGTTCGAAGCCCTGACGAGCCATCTGACCGGCAAACTCGGCCAGGGGATCGTGGGCCAGGCCAGCGTCGCCGCGCAGTTCGCGACCCGCCCGCCGGCCCACCTCGATCGGTTCGTCGCCGGTGCGGACCACTTCGGCCAGCAGCATGGCCAGCCTTTCGTAGGGGCCGGTCACGCCCCAGCGGCTGTCGGCGGTGGGGGATACCTCGTACTGGAGCTTGGGTCGACCCCGACCGGTGGGGGCCATGGTGGAACTCTCCACCAGGTTGGCGTCGACCAGCTTGTTCAGATGCTGGCGGACGGCCGTGTGGTTCACCTGCACGTGGTCCACCAGTTCGGCCACGGTGGTGGGACGGTCGGCATCGGCGAGGAATCTGAAGATGGCGTGGCGGGTCGGGTCTCCGAGCGCCCGCGCCTGGGCTTGCAGCATCGGCCTGGGGGTCCTCACGGTCGTGTAATTGCCGAGCATTGACCCTACCCCCGGGGCTGTGAACCTGGCTGGTCGTGTCTCACCCCATTATTTCTGCTAACCAGTAGAAGTATGACGACGCATGCACACCCTCATCTCAACGTGACCACCGAACATCCGGCCGACCAATTCCACGATCCGCCAGGACTCGGCCGCCACGTCGTCATCGGAAGCTTGATCGCCTTCGGTCTGTCTTTTCCGCTCATCCTCATCGGGGCGATGATGCTCGGCCAAGGCTGGCAGTCTGCCTTTGCCCTCTCGCTGTTTGCCTCGCTCTGGGGCGGTATCGGCTTCGGCAGCATGCTCGGTGGCGTGGTCTACGCGTCGAGGCTCGACGGTTCCATCTGACCGATCTAGCGGTGGGTGGCCTAACGTCAACCGGGTGGAAGAGCGTCCCAGTCACCCCATGGGCAAGTCGATCGTGCTCGTCATCATCGTCGTCTTGCTGATCGTCGCCCTGGCCGCGTCCAGCACGTTCTGACGGACTCGCCCACATGGCATGGCCCACCTGGAACCAGGCTGCGGTGGCGGCCTTGCTGGCGGTCTTGCTCGCGTTCGTCACGAGACATGGTCGGGGTCGGGTGGCCTTGGCCCTCAATCCTGCGGCCCGTGAGTTCGCCGGTGTCGCTGGCCTCTACTCGCTGTGGCGGGTGGCCCGAGTGCTGCCCCTCGACAGCCCCGAAGGGGCAATCGATCGGGCCCGATGGATCTGGGACTTCCAGCAGCGGATCCACCTTCCTTCCGAACTGACGCTCCAACGGTGGGTGCTCGATCACGATCGCATCGCCCAGTTGACCAACTGGTATTACGGCGCCCTCCACGTCCCCACCCTCCTCGTGTTCCTGGGGTGGCTATGGGTCCGTCACCGGGATCGCTATCCACAGTGGCGCAACGGCCTGGTATTCCTCACGGCATGGTGTCTGATCATCCGGTTCGTGCGGGTGGCCCCACCGCGGTTCCTGCCCGACCTCGGGTTCGTCGACCTCTCGACGCGGTATGGCTTCAGCATCTACGGCCCGGTCGGGACCGGGGTGTCAGACCAGTTCGCGGCCATGCCGTCCATCCACGTGGGGTGGGCTGCGGTGGTGGGCTTCGGGATGTTGGCGGTATCGACCAATCCTTGGCGATGGCTGGGCATCGTGCACCTCGTGCTGACCTTCCTCGTGGTGGCAGCCACCGGGAACCACTGGTGGCTCGACGGCATCGTGGCCATCGCCCTCCTAGGCATCGGTCTCTGGCTCGACGCGGTCGTCCGCCGGCGGTTCGGTGAGCACCGCTCAGCCGTGGCCGACAACACCGCTGAAGACGACCGGTCCGACGACTCCGTCCTCGCTCCCACCTGACCGTTCAGCCCTCCGTGAACTGCTGACCATCGGGTCCCGCTTCCACGGCACGCTGCTCGACCGTCAACGACCTCTCTGGGAGTTCCACCTGATCGAAGGGTTGGAAGGCAACCGGTTCGCGCTGGTCAGCGCCCCCGCCCGGCGGCGGAAAGCACCGCCTTCAGCGAGGCCGTGATGATGTTGGGGTCGGTACCGATGCCCCAACGGGTGGACCCGTCGGCATCGATGGTCTCCACGTAGGAGACGGCGGTGGCATCGGCGCCTGCCCCCATGGCGTGCTCGTTGTAGTCGACCACGTCGATCTCCACGTCGATACCGTGCAGAGCGTCGACGAAGGCGGCGATGGGGCCGTTGCCCGAGCCGGTGACCGTGTGGGGCTCGCCCCCGACCACCACCTGGGCGGTGATGGTGGCGTTGCCATCGGGGTCGGTGGTGAGTTCGTTGGCCCGCAACTCGAACCACGGATCATCGGGCAGGTAGGTGGCCGCGAAAGCGTCCCACATGGCCCCGGGGTTGATCTCGGTGCCCGTGTCTTCGGCGATGGTCTGGATGGTCTTGGAGAACTCGATCTGCATCCGACGGGGGAGTGCGAACCCGTGCTCCATCTCCATGATGTAGGCCACTCCGCCCTTGCCCGACTGGCTGTTGACCCGGATGACGGCCTCATAGGTGCGCCCCACGTGGGCCGGATCGATGGGCAGGTAGGGGACACCCCAGGTGGCGTAGTCGCGGCCTTGGCCGGCTGCTTCTGCTTCGGCGTACAGGGCGGCGAAGCCCTTCTTGATGGCATCTTGGTGGGAGCCGGAGAATGCCGTGTACACCAGGTCGCCGGCATAGGGATGGCGTTCGTGGACAGGCAGGCGGTTGCAGTATTCGGCCACCCGACGTACAGCGTCGATGTTGCTGAAGTCGATCTCGGGGTCGATGCCCTGGGCGAACAGGTTGAGCCCCAGGGTGACCAGGTCGACGTTGCCGGTGCGTTCCCCGTTGCCGAACAGGCAGCCCTCCACCCGGTCGGCGCCAGCCAGCACTCCCAACTCGGCAGCGGCCACCGCGCAGCCGCGGTCGTTGTGGGGGTGCAGTGAGAGCGTGACCGATTCCCGGTTGCGAATGGTGCGCAGGAACCACTCGATGGTGTCGGCGTAGAGGTTGGGGGTGTACATCTCCACGGTGGCCGGCAGGTTCATGATCAGCTTGCGGTCGGGCGTCGGTTCGATGACCTCGGCCACCGCATCGCAGATCTCCACGGCGTACTCCACCTCGGTGCCGGTGTAGCTCTCGGGGGAGTACTCGTATCGAACGAGCGTCTCGGGGATCTCCTCTTCGAGCTTGCGGCACAGCTTGGCGGCGTTGACGGCGATCTCGGTGATGCCGTCCTTGTCCAGGCCGAACACCACTTTGCGCTGCAGCGTGGAGGTGGAGTTGTAGAAGTGGACGATGGCCTCGCGGGCGCCGCGGATGCTCTCGTAGGTGCGCCGGATCAGGTCTTCACGACACTGGGTGAGTACCTGGATGGTCACGTCGTCAGGGATGAGGTCTTCGTCGATCAACTGACGCACGAAGTCGAAGTCGGTCTGGCTGGCCGACGGGAAGCCGACCTCGATCTCCTTGTAGCCCATGCCCACCAAGGTCTGGAACATCTTCAGCTTGCGGGCCGGATCCATCGGATCGATCAGGGCCTGGTTGCCGTCGCGCAGGTCGACCGCACACCACTGAGGGGCCTTGGTCAGTCGGTTGTCGGGCCAGGTGCGGTCGCGAAGGTCGAGCGGCACGTACGGCTGGTACTTGTCGAACGGCATCTTCTTCGGGGTCGCAGGCTGCGCAGACATCAGTTTCTCGGTTCGTGATGGTGGGTGAGGGTGGAAAACGAAAGAAGCTCCCGGCCCGGAGGCGCAGGAGCTTCGGCACGTGCCGCGATGCGGCGGATCACGTGCCTACGTAAGCAGAAGGAGGTGGTCGGCGGAGAACATCGAACACCATGCAACACCCGGGGCCGCGTCCATGTCAATCCACCCCGACGGAGATCAGGTGAGCGCGCACGTCTTCGGCGATCGAATCGGGGTCTTCGAACGGACCGAAGTGGGAGAGGTGCTCGTAGCGGTACGGCGTGCCGTTGGGCAGAGCATCGGCCACCAATGGGGCCATGTCGGCGGGGCCCGGCGAGGCGTCACGCGTGCCGAAGGCCACCACGGTGGGGGTGGCCACGATGTCCATCTGCTCGACGGCGGGCTTGCCGGGGGCCAGGAAGGTGGCGGCCTCGGTCTCTGGGCTGCACTTGAGGGTGACCGTGCCATCGGCCGCTTCACGGAACCCGTGCTCCACGTAGTTCCACAGGACATCGGCTCGGAACCGCCCGAGTGGCGGGCGGCTGGCATAGCGGGCCAGAGCCTCAGCGCGGCTCGCGAACGATGGCCGACGACGGGCCGCCGAGATGGACAGCGGGTTGTCGGTGGTGGACATATCGACGAACACCTGCGGGAAGATGATGGGTTCGAAGACGAACGCGGTGCTGAACGTGCCGGGTCGGCGACGTTCGGCGGCCAGCAGGCAGGCCCCGCCCATGGAGTGGCCGAAGGCCGGAATCGGTCCGGCGTCGAGTGCATCGACCACGGCTAGGACGTCATCGGTCATGCCCTCCCAGGAAAGCAGGCCGTCGGGCAACGTGGAGTCGCCGTGGCCTCGAAAGTCGAGGGCCCACACGTGGTGGTGGTCGGTCAGCTTCTGCGCCAATGGCCGGTAGGCCCCGGCGCAGAACCCGGTGGCATGGGCGATGAGCAGGGGAGGACCGTCGCCACCGAGATCGTGGAGAGCGAGGTCGACACCATCGGTGGAGGGAACCCGAACAGAGTCAGGCATCGCGCTTTTCAGCCAGCACGAAACCGATGGCCAACACGATGGCCACCACAACGAAGAAGTACACGCCGCCCTCGAACATGTCCCGGAACACCGGTGGGGCGGTATTTCTAGCCTCATTGCGCATCGTCATCTGGATGCCGTTGAGGAACGGCATCCACTTAGCGGTGCCGTGAAACAGGTTGGCGATGATCCCCTCAGCGATGAATGCCTCGCCGAGCAGGATGATGATGCCGGCGATCGGTTGGCGCAGGATAGCGCCGAGGCCGAGGCCCATGCCGGCCCATCCGGCGGCGAACAGGGCCGTGGCCCAGATGACCCGTTGGTCGACGCTGTCGATGGTGAAGCCGTCGAGGAACATCGAGCCGAGACCGACGCACACCAACATCATCGCCAAGCCCATGGCCGCGCAGGCTGAGCAGACCACGATCAGTTTGGCCACCAGCACCTTCCAGCGGACCGGCGATGCCGAGAACGTGTTGCGGATGGTGCTGAAGCGATACTCCTGGCCAAGGACCTGGACGCCCAGGGCCCCAAAGAGGAACACCGACAACTGCACGCCGAAGGAGATGTCGGTGAGGTTGAACTCCCGGTTCTGCCCCTTGATGTCGTTGATGACGAGCAGGGCGATGACGACGGTGAGCAGACCGCCGGTGAACAGAAGGACCAGCGTGGACCGAACGGTGCGGAACTTGATCCATTCAGAGCGGATGAGGTTGGTCATCGGGCCGATTCCCCCGGGTCGTCGTCGGGTTTGGCCCGATACTCCTGGGCTCCGGAGGTGACCTGCAGGAATGCTTCCTCGAGCGATCCCCGCTGGGGGCTCAGCTCGTGGAGCACTGCCTGCTGGCGGGCAGCCAGTTCACCGATGTAGGTCGTGTCGGGGCCGATGACGTCGATGGTGTCGGGAGCGGTTCGAGATACCTCGGCGCCCTCGGCCTCCAACGCGGCGGCGATGGCCTCCACCTGCGGACTGCGGACCGTGACCCAGGACCGGGCCGCCCCGGCCATGAACTCGTCGACGGTTCCTTCGAAGATCAACTGGCCCCGTCCGATGACCAGGAGGTCCTGGGCCATGAGGGACATCTCCGACAGAAGGTGGCTGGATACGAAGATCGAGCGGCCCTCCTCGGCCAGACGCCGGAGGAAGCTACGCATCCACTGGATGCCCTCGGGGTCTAGCCCGTTGGCCGGTTCGTCGAAGATCAGCGTGTGGGGGTCGCCGAGCAGGGTGCCAGCTAGTCCCAGCCGTTGCTTCATGCCGAGCGAGAACCCGCCGACCCGCTTACCGGCCACGTCGGACAGGCCGACCAGACCCAGAACGTGGTCGACCCGCTTCTTCGGGAGTCCGTTCGATGCGGCCATGGCCCACAAGTGGTCATGGGCTCGGCGGGTGGGGTGCACGTAGCCGGCATCTAGCAGTGAGCCGACGTTGCGCATCGGCTGGGCGAAGTCGATCAGCCGTTTGCCGTCGATGCGCACATGGCCACCGTCGGCCCGGTCGAGCCCGAGGACCAATCGCATGGTGGTCGACTTGCCGGCCCCGTTGGGGCCGAGGAAACCGGTGACCTTGCCATCGGCCACCTCGAAGCTGAGATCGGAGACGGCCAACGTGGACCCGTATCTCTTGCTCAGACCTTTGGCAGTGATCACCGTTCCGGCATCTCCTCGCTGGGGTGCAAGGAACCTAGTGGGGTCGGGTGGTCAGCCCGGAGTCGTGGATTCGAGGACTGGTTCGGGATCTGGGGGCCGAATGTCGGGGAGGTCGACCGATGCCCGGTAGCGATGACCCTGGTCGACCACGAGAAGGCCGTAGGGGCTGGAGCGGTTGTAGGCCATCAAGGCAATGCGGGCCTCAACGTCGGTGTTCACGTCGCCCTGCACGTTGCACAGGTAGGCGGCCGCCGCCGCGCTGGCATCGTAGAGGTTGTGGGGGTTGCTCTCGCCGTCTTCGTTGCCGTCGGCAGCCCACCGGCCCCAAGTTCCCGGGATGAACTGCATCGGGCCCACGGCCCGGTCCCAGGTGGCGTCGCCGTCCAGCCGGCCGCCGTCGGTGTCGCGGATGGCGGCGGTGTTGCGGGTGCCGTTCAGTGCTATGCCAAGGATGCGGACGGTGGTGTCGCCGGTCTCAGTGAGGCGACTGCCATGGGCGGTGCCATGACCAGACTCGATCCGGCCGACACCGGCCACCAGCCACCACGGTATGTGGCAAGGGGCGTTGCCCGATGCCCGCCAGTAGGCGTCGGCCGCCACCAATGGAAAGCCGAGAGCTGGCACCGTCGAGGTCAGCCGAGCGGCCCGGTGATCGTCACGGGACTCGAGGGTGTCCTTGCGGGCGGCATCGAGGTCGTCTGTGCGTTCGCCGACGGTGACCTCGGCCTCATCGTGGAGACGCACGTATCCGTCGCGGACCTGGACGAACAAAGCCAGCATCTCGGCCTGTTCGTCTCGTACCGCTTCGCTTTTGGTCAAGACCCGTTGTTGGTCGTCTCCGGCATCCTTAGCGGTGGCCCAGAGCTTGTGTGCGGCCTTCACCCGGTCTGACCGTTCTTCGATGACGGTGGTGAGCGCCGCATCCCGGCGGTTGCCTCGTGACATCTCATCGAACGTTCCGAGGCCGATCGGGTCGTCGTGGCTGGAGGCAGCGAAGGCTGCGGCGGCCATGCGCCGTAGCTCGACCCGGTGGGCATCGAGAACGTCGAGGCGGTCCTGCTCTTTGGCCCGCAGGCGATACAACGTCGCCGTCTCCTGGTCGACCACCTTCTGATCAGCGGCCAGCTGGGTGCGGGCATCGGCCACCGTTACGTCGGCCACGGTCTTCAGCCCCCACAGGTCGAGACGGGTCTGTTCGGCCGCCACCCACGCGTCGACGGCGTCCTGCTCGGCCTCCTGAGCTTGGTTCCAAGCCTCTTTGGCTCGATTGAGAGTGGGCGACGGAGTCACCGTCAGCAGGTCGAGCACTTCGTCGTCGGCTTCTACCGGCCCCTCAGGCTCGGGCGGTTCCGGTGCTGAACGGGCGGCCGAGGTGGTTCCTGTCGCGGCGGAGGTGATGGTGGCATCGGCTCGACCGGGTGGCCCGCCGAACGCGGAGGCGAGAACTGCCACCGCTATCAAGGCCCGCAGGGTCGGGCGACCACTCTTGATCACGGTTCGTGACGCTAATCCCTATGGTCGCCAACACACCTGCCGCCTGCCGGGGGTGGTGGGTGGTTCGCTAAGGTGCGCGCCCATGTCCCTGATCTCTTCGCGCCGTCTCTTTGCCACGGTGCTCGTCGCTTCCGTGATCCTCGCTGGCTGTGGAAGCGCCGACGAGATCAAAGGGGAGGCCGCCAAAGATGGCCTGAGCTGCCAGCCGGCTCGGGTCGAGCCGACCAAGACCGCCCCCAAGGTGGCCCTGATCGATGGGAAGGCTCCCACCGAGCTCGAAACCGAAGACCTCACCGACGGTGAGGGCTGCGGCATCGACCGTCTCCCGTACGTTTCGCTCAACCTGGTGGGGATCACCTCGGACGGCACCGAGTTCGTCAACACCTGGGACGACGAGCGGCCGGTCACCGTCACCATCGGTTCCGGTGAACTGGTGGCCGGACTAGAGACCGGGTTGTCGGGCTTGAAGGTCGGAGGCCGGCGCCAGATCACCGTTCCTGCGGACCTTGCCTACGGCGAAGCCGGCAACGAGGCTCAGGGGATCGGGCCCGACGAGACCCTCCGGTTCGTCGTCGACCTGGTGGCCATCGACCGCAATCGCACCTACTGCCGGGCCGCTCAGCCCCTGCCCGAAGGAACCGTTGAGGGCAAGCCTGAGACGGTCGAGCTTCCCGTCGAGTCGCCCGTCGAGCTCGTCACCGACGACATCGAGGCCGGTACCGGCAACGCGGTCGAGGAAGGCAACTGGGTGAGCATCAACTACATCGGTGTGTCCTGTGCCAGCGGCGCCCAGTTCGACTCGTCCTGGGACCGGGGCGAAACCTTCGACTTCACCGTCGGCGAAGGGACCATCTCGGGCATGGCCGATGGTGTCGTGGGGATGAAGAAGGGCGGCATGCGCCGCATCGAGATCCCGTCCCATGAGGGCTACGGCGTCAACGGCAACCCGCCCGACATCGCCACCGACGACCCGCTGGTGTTCCTGGTGGAGCTACTCGACGTGAAAGACACGCCGCCGGCCACCACGACCACGGCTCCCGCGGATC
>JBDTBS010000078.1:0-15669 GCA_039924035.1 Aquihabitans sp.
GACAGACATCGCCGAGCGGTTGCATCTGCGATTGCACTCGGTGGGCGAACTGGTGGCCCGGGCCGAGGCCGCTGATCTGATCGAACGCGAGGCCGACCCCGACGATGCTCGTCGCGTGCTTCTGGCCGTGAGCCCCACAGGGCAGGTGAAGCTCGACAAACTCTCCCGGGCCCATCGCAACGAACTCCGCCAGTTCCGTACCCGCCTTGCTGCCCTCCTCGCTGAGATCGGTTGACGGTGACGCCAGAGCGAACGGCTCCCGTCGTGAACATCGTCCCCCCACCGTGGTTCTCCGTGGCGGCCCGGGTATTGGCCGGCCTGCTCGTGGTCCTCGCCGTGGCGGCCACCGCGGGCAGCATCCGTCTTGGTCAACCGCTGCAGGCCGTGTTGTCGGTGGTACTCGGCATGGGTCTGGCCGTGGCCACCTACGACGTCGGTGGCCGTCGGGTCGTGTCGGTGGGCGAAGACCTGGAGGTCACCCAGTGGTTCCGTACCCACAGATTCGGTCGGGACGACATCGTGGAGTTCGGCGCGGCCCGGGCCAGCCTCCTGCGGTGGGACATCGTGGCTGAGCGGGAAGGCTCGTCCGACATCCGCCTGTGGGCCAGCCGAATGCTGTGCGCCGGTCGACGTACCCGACAGCGATGGCTGACCGAGCTCGAGGCCTGGCGGACCTGGGTCGGTTGATGCCAGGAGCCCGGCACGACGACGCCGAGAACGGTACGGTCCCGCGCATGACCGATCGTTCGCTTCACGAGCTCCTCGATGGTGGTGGCTTCTTCGAGGGGCCCCGTTGGCACGACGACACCTGGTGGGTGTCCGACTTCTACCGGCACCACGTGTCCACCGTTTCGGTCGACGGGACCGAAACCGTTCAGGTCGAGGTCGCCCATCAACCGTCCGGGCTCGGGTGGCTACCCGACGGTTCCCTGGTCATCGCCTCGATGAAGGACCACAAGGTCTTGCGCTTCGCCAACGGCGAACTCACCGAACTCGCCGATGTGAGCGAGCACTGCGGTGGCCTCCTCAACGACCTGGTCGTCGACGAGCAAGGCCACATCTTCGTGGGCAACTTCGGTTTCGACCTCATGGGTGGTGGTGCCCCCGACACCACCACGTTGGTGCGGGTAGATCCCGACGGGACGGTGACGGTCGCCGCCGAGGATCTCCACTTCCCGAACGGCATGGTCATCACCGCCGACGGGTCGACGCTCATCATCGGTGAGACCACCGGAAACCGATACACCGCATTCCGGCTCGGGTCCGACGGGGAGCTCTCCGATCGTCGAGTGTGGGCCGAGTTCGCGGCGCTTCCCACTGCGGAGACCTTCGAGGCTGCGCTCGGTCAGATAGCGGTGGCCCCCGACGGATGCACCCTCGATGCTGAGAACCACCTCTGGGTGGCTGATGCCCTCGGCAGCCGTGCCGTACGGGTGGCCCCCGGCGGAGCGATCGTCGACGAGATCCCTGCCCCCGAGGGCCTCGGGATCTACGCCTGCCAGCTTGGCGGGCCCGAGGGCACAACGCTCCTGTTGTGCTCGGCCCCCGACTTCTTCGAACACAACCGTGCCGTGGCCCGAGAAGCCGTGTTGTTCACCACCGAGGTCGAGGTCCCCCACGCCGGGCGCCCCTGACCGCTCCATCATCTCGGTAGCGTGCCAGCCATGCATGCCGATCGTCTCGCACGGGTCCGTCAGGCCATGGACGCTCAGGGCGTCGACGTTACCCTCCTGTCGGTGGGGCCCGACCTGCCGTGGCTGGTGGGCTACGAGGCCATGCCCCTCGAACGGCTCACGATGCTGGTGATCCCGCGTGACGGCGATGCCACCCTGGTGGTTCCTCGGTTGGAGGCCCCCCGAGTGCAGGAACGAGCCGACGTGTTCCGGGTGCAGCCCTTCGCCGAAGGCGAAGACCCAGTGGCCCAGGTGGCGGCATTGGCCGGGGCCGCGGTCACCGTGGCCATAGGCGATCGCACCTGGGCCCGCTTCGTGGTCGATCTCCAGGCCGAGATGCCCGGGGCCTCGTGGCGCAAGGCCTCGACGGTCACCGGTCCGCTCCGGGCCGTGAAGGATGCAGCCGAGGTAGCGGCCCTCCGTCGGGCCGCCGAAGCCGCCGACCGGGTGGCTGCCCAGTTGCAGGGCGGCGACATCGCTCTGGTCGGACGGACCGAGGCCGAGGTGTCGGCCGACATCGGTCGCCGCTTGATCGATGAAGGCCACCAGCGGGTCAACTTCGCCATCGTGGCCTCGGGAGCCAACGCGGCCAGCCCTCACCACGACCCCGGGCCCAACGTCATCGAACACGGTGACGTGGTGCTGTGCGACTTCGGCGGCACCATGGCTGCCGACGGGGGAGCGGGCTACTGCTCCGACATCACCAGGTGTGTGTCCATCGGCGAACCGCCTGTTGATGTATCGGAGGCCTACGACGTGCTCTACCGGGCCCAGGCCGCCTCGGTGGCTTCGGCCACGGTGGGGACACCGTGCGAGGAGGTAGATGCCGCGGCCCGGCGGATCATCGACGATGCCGGGTATGGCGAGCGGTTCTTCCACCGCGTCGGTCACGGCATCGGCGTGGAGGAGCACGAGGACCCCTACATGGTGGCCGGCAACACCACGCTCCTAGAAGCGGGTCACGCATTCTCGGTTGAGCCGGGTATCTACACCGCTGGGGCGTGGGGGCTCCGGCTGGAAGACATCGTGGTGGCCACCACCGACGGCCCCGACCCGCTCAACCGTGTCGATCACAGCCTGGTGATCGTGGACCGCTGAGGATCAGGACGCGCCCCTACGCAACAGCACCGCGGGCACGGTCCGGGCCAGGATGGCCAGATCGGTGGCCAGTGACCAGTTGTCCACGTAGTAGAGGTCGAGGCGGGTGTAGTCCTCGAAGCTGGTGTCGCTACGCCCGCTCACCTGCCACATCCCGGTCATGCCGGGCTTGACCCGAAGACGCTGAGCGAGCAGGTCGTCCCAGGCCTCGGTCTCGTGGGGGAGCGCCGGGCGGGGCCCGACCAGGCTCATGTCGCCCCGCAGCACGTTCCACAACTGTGGTAGTTCGTCGATCGAGGTCGCTCGGAGGAAGCGCCCGACCTTGGTGACCCGCGGATCGTTCTTCATCTTGAAGAGGGGGCCGTCGGCTTCGTTACTGGTCAGCAGCTCAGCCAGTTGGTCCTGGGCGCCGGTCACCATCGTCCGCAGCTTCAGGACGGGGAAGTCGTCTGAGTTCTGACCCACTCGGATCTGACGGAAGAGCACTGGGCCACGCGAATCGAGCTTGAGGGCGATGGCCGAAACCAACATGATCGGGGCGGTGAGCACCAGCCCGATCCCGGCGATCAACAGGTCGAAGGTGCGCTTGGCCGCGGCCCGCCAGCCACCCCGGGTAGCCGGTTCGACGTAGACCACCGGGAACCGACCGAGTGGACGGACGGTGAGTCGCTCCGAGGAGATGTCTCGCAACGTGGACGACAGTTCGACGTGGACGCCTTGGTCGAGCAGGTCCCTGGCCAAGCGGTTGGTAACCGCGCTGTCCACCGCGCTGGCAGCCACGATCACGCTGGTGTCAGGGAACTCGGCGAGGATGCCAGGAAGGTCTGACACGCCGCCGAGTAAAGGCACGCCAGGGACGGGCTCGGCCCGGCCGGCGTAGTCGTCGACGAAGCCCAGCACCTGATAGCCGAGCCACACCTCGGTCTGGAGCATGGCGGCGATGTCTTGGCCCTCGGGGTTGGCACCGGCGATGACCACGCGGCGCACCATGCGGCCACGGGACCGGAGGCGGAGGAACACCCGCCGAGCGATCTCCCGTTCGATGGTGATGGCCACGATCGCAGTGGTGGCCAGGATCACGAGGCCCGACCGACGCAGGAGCACGTTGGCCAAGGCCCCGGCCAGCGACACCGACAGCGTGCCCAACAGCGAAGCATTGACGATCCGGCGGAACTCGTCGATGCGGCGAGCGATGAACCGGGTGTTGTAGAGACGCTGCTTGGCGAACAGGGCCAACCACACCGGGACGGTGGCCAGGGTGGCCAAGAGCAGGTGGGTGTCTGAACTGCCGTTCTGGGGATCCCAACGTTCGAGCAGGTACCTGGCGGTCACCGCGGTGAGGACCAATGCCAGCGCATCGGCGGCGATGAGCATTGCCTTCGGCTTCCACACCGCAGGTGGCCCCATGGGGGCCGGGCTAGCCGCCGCGGGCCCGTCGGCCGGCACGATCCTTGGTTCGGCGACGATTCCCTGCTCCGTGCTCACAGGCACGGAACGTAGCGGAGTGGGTGACGATTGTCACGGTCCGTTGCGAATGTCGCCGTGCGTCACGAAATCCGTTCGGCTACTACGTTGGGTGACCATGGCTCGCATCCGGATCCGCAACGTGGTGATCGCCGGGACGGGTGTGGTTCTCCTGTGACTGGCCGGAGTGACGTGGCTGCTTGCTCATCGGGGCCAACAACGCGGAGGTGGCCCGGCGATTCTGGGCCGAGTTTCCCGGTGGCGGTGAGGTGGACGGCGTGATCGTGGTCGACGTAGATGCGGTATTGGCCGCCCGGGCCCAGCCGGCCTGGCCGCACCGTCCAACCAGCGTCTGGCCATCACTGGCTCAGAGACCACGCAACTGCTGGTCATCGGCACAACGATGGTGATCGGTGGCTCTGCTCTCCTGGTGGTCCGCCGCCGCGCTGCCGTCGCCTGACCAACCTTCCAGGTAGTGCCTACCAGCGTCGCCGTGATGTGAGGAGCGGGTCGACGAGCGCCGCGAACCGTTCCACCGACTCGGCCACCTCGCCGCTGTCGGGGGGAATGCGCAGGGCCTGCGGATCGCGCATCGCACGGTCGAGCAGTCGGTGGAGACCGTGCTCATCGTCGGCCAACCACACCAGGTCACGTTCGGCCATCCAGGCCGTGAACCGCACCTGGTGATCGTCGACGTGCTCACCGAGGGTGCCCCGGCGGGGAACCACCACCGGCCGGTGACCCACCGATCTGGCATCCATGATGGCCGCCGGTCCACCCTGGGTGACCACGGCATCGGCCCCGGTCATGGCGGCCACCAGTTGGTCGTAGGCGAGCATCGGGACGGATTCGGCATGGGAGGTCGGATCCGATTCGCCCCGTTGTACCAACATGGGAACGTCGGGGTTGGCCGTGGCCCAGTGCTCGGCCCACATGACCAGTCGATCGAAGCGGTGGTGATCGGTTCCCACCGTGACCACCACCCGAGGGGTGGATCGCATCAGGCCAGGGCCGCTCACAACAAGGGGCCGATCACATGGCTGCGGCGGTAGAGAGCTTGCTGTTCGGGCCATTGCACGCAGAAGCGGGTGGTGAACGGTCGACACAAGCGGCCGGTGAGGGTGGGGGAGTCGATGCGATCGAAGACCTCCACGTACACGGTGGGGATGCGTCGGAGGCGAGCCAGCACGAAGAAGGGCACGGCCACGCCGGCCCCGGTCGATATCACGACATCAGGACGGATGCGCTTCAGTTCCCGGGCCGCTAGTCGCAGGTTGCGTAGCAGGTTGGCCGCGTTGCGGGTGGTGGGATGGTGGGCCCACACCACGTCCTCCCCGGCCAGCAGCGACAGAGCATCGGGCTTGTCGAAGGTCACCCACGTCCGGGCGTGCTGATGCCACCACCCTTCGAGACGCATCAACTGCGCCAAGTGGCCACCTGACGACCCCACGAGCAACACGTGGTGACGGGGTGTGGGGTGGGCGCCAGGCATTGCTACGCACGGTAATGCCATCGGTTGGCCACCTGCATGACTGGGTCCGTAGCCTCAGGACGTGCCTGTCGTCGACCTTCTCGTCATCCCAACGCGGCGTCGGCGGTCCCGATGATCCGCCTCGATGCCGCTTCGTTCATGTTGCAGTGGGCGGTCGGTGGTCTCTTCTTCACCTGGATCACCACCCGACGACGCGAGGTGGGCCTCGGCTACGCCTGGATCATGCGGGGGACCTTCGCCTTCTTCGTGGTCGTCTCCCTCGGCCTGAGTCGCGTGATCGGACCCGTTCCGGTGCGCGACATAGCGGCCGTCGGTGTCCTGGTGGCCACCATCTACGCGCTGGTCGTGTCCATCCAACGCAAGGGCGCGGGCGTGAAGATGCAGCGCGATGTGCTCGAGCGGCGTTCGGCCCGGGTGGCGGCCATGACGGGCATAGATCGGGAAGTACAGCGCTTCGACCGGACGGCACCCGAGTTTCCACCCCACCTCGATCTGATCGCTCCAGCCATCGGCCTCGTCGGCCTGGTGGCTGCCGGGATCGATGCGGGGTCACCGGCATGGCTGTCGGTGCTGCGGATGGTGGTGGGAGCGGCGTTCCTCGGTTCGGTCACCGATGCCATGCTCCTAGGCCACTGGTATCTGGTGCAGCCGGGCCTGGCCCGAGCTCCGCTTATGGAGCTCGTTCGGTGGACGACGTGGATACTGCCCCTCGAGGTGGCCGTCATGCTGATCCCCACCGGCATGGTGTCGGTCCTGAACGGCACCATCGACGACAAGTACGGGGGCATCCTCGGGTGGATGTGGATCACCTGCGCCGTCACCACCTTGGGCCTGGTGCTGGTCACCCGAATTGCCCTGAAGGAACGCCAGTACGCGGCGGTCATGGCTGCCACCGGGTTGTTGTACCTGGCCATCCTCACAGCCTTCGGTACCGACCTGGTGGCCCGAGCTCTCCTCTCCTGAGCATCGGCCGGGGCCGGTGGCTCTCGACAGACGACTTTCGAGGCAACAAGATTGGGCCATGCCCCGCCCCATTTGGAACGGCTCGCTGAGCTTCGGACTCGTCACCATCCCGGTGAAGCTCTACTCGGCCACGGTGGACCGTTCGGTCCGCTTCCATCAGATCGACCGACAGTCGGGCGGACGAGTGCGCCAGAAGCGGGTCTCGGAGACCAGCGGCGACGAAGTCCCTTACGAGGACATCGTAAAGGGCTATGAGCTGCCCTCAGGGGCCTACGTCACCATCGACGACGAAGAACTTGCCGCCCTCGACCCCAAGGCCAGTCGCAGCATCGACCTGGTGGAGTTCGTTGACCAGGCCTCCATCGACCCGATCTTCTACGACTCGGCCTACTTCCTGGCCCCCGACCCCGGTACCCCCAAGCCCTATGCGCTCCTGCGTGAGGCCATGGCCGCGTCGGAGAAGGTGGCCATCGGATCGTTCGTGATGCGGGGCAAGAAACGCCTGTGCGCCATCCGCCCCGGTGAGGACGGAAGCCTGTTGCTCAGCACGATGCGCTACGCAGATGAGATCCGTGGTGCCGACGAGATCGAGCAGTTCGAGGCCTTGGAAGACCTGAAGCTCTCGAAGGGCGAGGTGGCCATGGCCGAGCAGCTGATCAGCAGCATGGATGCCGAGTTCGAGCCCACCCGGTTCCAGGACGAGTATCGCGAGAAGATGCTGGAACTGGTGGCCCGCAAGAGCGAGGGCAACGACTCGATGATCCCCGCCCCCGCCGATACCGACGATGGTGGTGGCGGCAAGGTCATAGACCTGATGGCCGCGCTGGAGGCCAGCGTGGCCGAGGCCAAGGCTGCCCGGAAGCGCCATCCAACCGGTGACGCCGAGGTCGATGAAGACAGCAGTGACGCTGAAGACGAGGCCTCGGCGCCCACCAAGACATCGGCCAGCAGGAGCACCGCCAAGAAGTCTGCAGCCAATAAGAAGTCTGCAGCCAATAAGACGGCTTCCCCTAAGCCATCGGCCAAGTCGACAGCCAAGAAGTCGACGGCCAAGAAGTCGACGGCCAAGAAGACGGCCTGACCCCGGACCAGTGGCTTCCGAGAAGGTCCAGGTCGAGGTCGGGGAGCGCACCCTGTCGGTGTCGAATCTCACCAAGATCCTCTATCCCGAGGTCGGGTTCACCAAGGCCGACGTCATCGATTACTACGTCCGCATGGCGCCGGTACTTCTGCCCCACCTGTGTGATCGAGGGATCACATTCCGTCGCTTCCCCGACGGGGTGGACGGGTCCTCATTCTTCGAGAAGCGTTGCCCGAGTCACCGCCCCGACTGGGTGGACGCGGTCGATGGTCCTGGTGATCGGGGCGGGGCCATCGGCTATTGCCAACTCAGCGAGGTGGCGGCCTTGGCCTGGTCGGCCAACCTGGCCGCGCTCGAGCTTCATGCCCCCATGGCCCGGTCGGTAGACCTCGATGCCCCGACCATGGTCGTGTTCGACCTCGATCCCGGCCCGGGCACGGGGATGACCGAGTGCGCCGAGGTCGGCCTGTGGATCCGCGACGTGCTGGTCGGTATCGACCTGACCTGCTTTCCGAAGACGTCGGGATCCAAGGGGCTCCAGGTGTACGTGCCCCTCAACACCCCCCACGACCACGAGCACGCCTCCTCGTTCGCTCTGGCCGTGGCTCAGGTGCTGGAGAAGGCCAACCCCGAGCGCATCGTCACCACTCAGGCCAAGGCCGCCCGGCCGGGCAAGGTACTCATCGACTGGAGCCAGAACAGCCGACACAAGACCACGATCTGCGTCTACTCGCTGCGAGCCCGGCCCCGGCCCACGGTGTCGACCCCGGTGACCTGGGACGAGGTGACGGCGGCCGCCGACGGAGCGTCCCTCGTCTTCGAAGCCGCTGACGTGCTGCAACGGGTGGATGATCTCGGCGATCTCTTCGCGCCCACCTTGACCACCGAGCAGTCCCTTCCCGCATCACGTCCTTGACCGGCGGCTTCTGCGGCCGATGGAGAAGGCGCGCCGACCCCAACGATGGGACGCACCATGCCTGACGTCCTGATGCAACAGACCAGCCCCTACGGGACCCGCCGAGCATCGGTGTTGCAGGGCGACGGTGACCTCTACCTCTACCTCGAGGATCTGGTGGGCCCTCAACCCCACACCGTGTCGGCGGTGTGGATCGCCAACCATGCCGAGGTTCCGATCGATGTCCTCACACCGTCCCCACCGGGGACGCCGGCACGGATGGCTGCGTCCGGTACTGCCCACCCCGATGGTTGTCCGCCGCTGGCCGCCGATGCGGCCCTGGTCTGGTTCGAGGAGGGAGACGGTGTCGCCCTGGTCGATGGCGACGGGCTGATCGCCGCCGTCCCCGGTTGGGCTGGCCGCGACGGGTTCTACGGCTACTCCCGCTATGCGGTGGGTCGCAGTTCCCTGGCTTGGGAGGCTGGCGGGGAGGCCCGCCGAGCGCTCGAACGCAAGATCACTGAATCCCAGGACTTCTGGGCCTGGCGCCTGGGCCGAGTCTGGCCAGAGATCAGGGCCAGCGGGCTGGCTCACCTGGGAGAGCGGATCGGCCCTCAAGAGGCCGTTTGGCCGGTGGGCGAAGGCCTGTTCCCTGAGATCATCGCCACCCGTCACCACCTGAGCGAACAGGGTGTGTGGGTCACGGCCACCACCGGTCTCTCCGCGCAGCGCATGGCCGGGATGGAGGAATACCTCGAAGACGCCGATGCCGCGGCCCACATCGAACTGGTCATCGCCCGAGCGTCCCCCGACCAGGCGGGCCCCGAGGTGCTGGCCGCGCTGGCCACGGTTCCCTTCGGGCGCTGCACGTGGTTGGGCGAGGGACACACCGTCGGTGGGACGGCCGGTACCTACCCGGCCTTCGGCAACGACAAGGCCGCCATCTTGCTCACCGAACACCCTCCGGTGGGCGACGGCCCCGCACCACCCGACCTCTCGGGCCTCGCCCGTCGGTCGGCTCCGGTGCACTACCTGTGGGTCTTGCTGATAGATGAGAAGACGTTCGAGCTGGCCCGAGGCCGTGATGCCCGCGCTGCGCTAGACCACCTGGCCGAGACCGGCCACACCTGGATCCAGTAGCCCCCAAAACACACGAAATGGCGTAGATTCTGGTCGTCAGACGACCAGAATCTACGCCATTTCGATGATTTCTGAGGTTACTTGGCTACGAAGTACTTGGCCTTGGGGTGGTGGCAGATGATGGCGCTGGTGGTCTGCTCGGGTTCGAACTGGAAGCCGGTGTCTTCGTTGACCACGAGGCCGATGCGCTCGCCCTCGAGCAGTTCGTTGACCCGCTGGTTGTCTTCCAGGTCGGGGCAGGCCGGGTAGCCCCACGAGTAGCGACCGCCCCGGTACTTCTGGCGGAACAGGCCCTGCGTGGTGGGAGCGTCCTCGTCGGCGTAGCCCATCTCCTCGCGGATCCGGTGGTGCCACAGTTCGCAGAGGGCCTCGGCCATCTCCACACCCAGGCCGTGGAGCATCAGGTAGTCCTGGTAGCGGTTCTCCTTGAACAGCCCGGCACTGTATTCGGACACCTTGGCACCCATGGTGACGATCTGGAAGGCCGCGTAGTCGAGTTCTTCGCTCTCGATGGGCCGGAAGAAGTCGGCGATGCACAGGTGCGGTTCGCGGGTGCTGCGGGGGAACGGGAAGCGGGTGAGTTCTTTGGTGCGGGTCTCGTCGGTCCACAGCACCAGGTCGGTCCCGTCACCGTTGGCTGGCCAGTAGCCGTAGACCAGCTTCGGCTGGAGGAGATCCTCGGCCCGGGTGCTGTCGAGCAGAGCTCGCAGTTCGGGGCGGATGCGGTCCTTGAAATCGACGTCGGATTCGCCGTCTAAGGGGCGATAGCCCCACTGGTTGCGGAAGAGCGCCGTCTCGTTGAGGTAGGCGACGATGTCGTCGAGGGCCACACCCTTCACCACTCGGCTACCGATGAACGGGGGCTTGTAGATCGGGTTGTCGGTCTCCACGGCTGGCGACCGGTGGGGGAGCTCGATGGGCTCGGCATCGGTGGCATACATGGCCTTGATGCGTGAGGGCACCGTCGACTCCGAAGGTACGACACCCCAGTCGGGGTCGTCTGCGGTCGGATCCCGTCGGATCTCGCCGAGACGGTCCATGACCCGGAGCCCCTCGAAGGCATCCTTGCCGTAGAAGAGCCGACCGTTGTAGATGGCACGAAGGTCACGCTCCACGTAGGAGCGGGTGAGCGCGGCTCCACCGAGCAGCACCGGAATGTGGGTGAGCTCACGGGCATTGAGCTCTTCGATGTTGTCCCGCATGACCAGAGTGCTCTTCACGAGCAGTCCGCTCATGCCGATGGCGTGGGCCTCGACCTCTAGGGCCTTCTCGATCATCTCGCTGATGGAGATCTTGATGCCGATGTTGTAGACGTCGTAGCCGTTGTTGGTGAGGATGATGTCGACGAGGTTCTTGCCGATGTCGTGGACATCGCCCCGCACCGTGGCCAACACGATGCGACCCTTGCTGGTGTCTTCGCCGTCGGCCGCCTTCTCCATGTACGGCTCCAGGTAGGCCACTGAGGCCTTCATGGTCTCGGCGCTCTGGAGCACGAACGGCAGCTGCATCTCGCCAGCGCCGAACAGCTCACCGACCACCTTCATGCCGCCAAGCAGGTGCTCGTTGATGATCTCGAGAGCAGGCGTGCCTTCGCCCATGGCGATGTCGAGATCTTCGGTGAGGCCTTCGCGGTCG
Source organism: Aquihabitans sp. (assembly GCA_039924035.1). Classification (GTDB taxonomy): domain Bacteria; phylum Actinomycetota; class Acidimicrobiia; order Acidimicrobiales; family Iamiaceae; genus Aquihabitans. The sequence continues at coordinate 11,442 of JBDTBS010000078.1, forward strand.
CCGTCGATGATGCGGTGGTGGAGCCGTTCGCCTACCGGCCAACCCGACCGGTCCTCCTTGACCACGTTCTCAATCTTGACGTCGGCGAACACGGCCAGGAGCCTCTGGAGCGGGTCGTACTTCTCGTCCCCGTCGGCCAGGGCACCCGCGGTGCCGCGCCGGTCGTAGATGAGGTCGAGGGTCACGTTGCGCTGCTCTTCAGGGATCTTGCTGAGCGGCTGGATCTTGGAGGCATGCACGATGGCCGAGTCGAGACCGTGCTCGACGGCTTCGTGGATGAACACGCTGTTGAGCACGTGGCGGGAGGCCGGCGACAGACCGAAGCTCACGTTGGACACACCGAGGGTGGTGTAGCAACCGGGGATCTCCGCCTTGATCTGGCGGATGGCGTTCATGGTCTCCATGGCGTCGCGACGCAGGGCGTCGTCGCCGGTGGAGAGCGGGAAGGTGAGAGCGTCGAAGATCAAGTCGCTGTTCTCGAGGCCGTAGGTGTCGACGGCGAGATCGCGGATGCGGTGGGCGATGCGAACCTTCCAGGCCGCGTCGCGGGCTTGGCCCTCCTCGTCGATGAGCAGGCAGATGACGGCGGCGCCGTACTCCTTGGCCAGCTTGAACACCTTGTCGAGACGGGAACCTTCGGCATATCCGTCTTCGAGGTTGGCCGAGTTGAGGATGGCCCGACCGCCGACCCACTGGAGGCCGGTCTCGAGGACCGCGGCTTCGGTCGAGTCGAGCACGAGGGGTGCGTTGACCTGGGTGGCGAAGCGGCTGGCGATCTCGTCCATGTCGCCGGTGCCGTCGCGGCCGACGTAGTCGACGCACACGTCGAGCACGTGGGCTCCGTCTTTGACCTGCTCGTTGGCCATGGCCAAGCAGGTGTCGTAGTCGGCATCGAGCATGGCCTGACGGAACTTCTTGGAGCCGACAGCATTGGTGCGCTCACCGATCATCAGGAACGAGAGGTCCTGGTTGAGGGCGACCGGCGAGTACATGGAGGTGACCGACGGTTCGTGGTCGATGTTGCGGACGGCCGGGGTGAGGTTGGGGGCCATGTCGGCCAGAAGCTTGATGAACTCTGGGGTGGTGCCGCAGCAGCCACCGATGACCTGCACGCCCAGTTCCTCGACGAATCGGCGCTGGTGCGCTTCGAGTTCGTGGGGGAGCAGGTCGTAGTGCATCTTGCCGTCGACGATCGACGGCAGCCCAGCGTTGGGCAGTACCGAGATGGGCATGCGGCTGTGCTTGGACAGGTGGCGGAGGTGCTCGCCCATCTCGGCGGGGCCGGTAGCGCAGTTGAGCCCGATGATGTCGATCTTCAGTGGGTCGATGGCAGCTAGGGCGGCACCGATCTCGGTACCGACCAGCATGCGGCCGGTGAGTTCCATGGTGACCTGGGCCTGGATGGGCACCTGGCGGCCGATCTTGGCCATGGCCCGACGGGCGCCGATGACCGAGGCCTTGAGGGCCAGCAGGTCGAAGTGGGTCTCGAGGATGAAGAGGTCTACGCCTCCTTCGAGCAGAGCCTCGGCCGCTACCTGGTAGTGGTCACGCAGGTCGGCGAAACGGATCTGGGCCAGGCTGGGCGACTTGGTGCCCGGTCCGAGCGAGCCGGCCACATAGCGCTTGTGGTCGGGCGTGCTGAAGCTGTCGGCGACCTCGCGGGCGATGAGAGCGTTGGCCAGGGCGATCTCGTGTGACCGCTCGGTCATGTCGTATTCGCCGAGGGGGACGCCGAAGGCCCCGAAGGTGTTGGTCTCGATCACGTCGGCGCCCACCTCGAGGTAGGCCGTGTGGAGCTCCGCGATCACGTCGGGCCGGGTGACACCGAGGATGTCGGTGCACCCTTCGTTGGCGTCACCGCCGTAGTCGTCGAGGCTCAAGTCCTGGGTCTGGAGCCACGTTCCGGTGGCCCCGTCGTATACGACGACACGCTGTTTGACGAGGTCTAAAAAGGAAGCAGACACGTGAGCAGGCTAATGGTGGGCCTCATGGCGGGCCCATTCCCAGTTACTACTCAAAGGATTGTTTGGCCTGTCAGCACGATTATTCGGTGCCGGTCGATGGCTGTCTCCGGCTCTGTGACGTGGGAGGAGTCGGCCTCGGTAGAGTCCACCGGTGTGAAGGTGTACACACGCAAAGGCGACGACGGCACCACCGGTCTCTACGGAGGCGGTCGGATACCCAAGGACGATCCCGCGCCCGAGGCCTACGGGGCCGTCGACGAGGCCCAGGCCGCTCTTGGCGTAGCCCGAGCCGAGGTGGAGCGAGGCTCGGAGCTCAACGAGATGCTGATCGGTCTCGAACGGGACCTGTGGGTACTCATGTCCGAGTTGGCCACCGACCCCAGCAACCGCCACAAGCTCTCCGACGGCGTCACCATGGTCACCGCGGCCATGGTCGGTGCCATCGAAGCCCAGATCGACGACGTGGCCGGACGATTCGAGCCCCCCAAGGAGTTCGTGGTCCCCGGTGAGAATCGGGTGGCGGCCCTGCTCGATGTGGGTCGCACCGTGGTGCGACGGGCCGAACGGCGCTCATTGCGTGCCGCGGTGCCCGGCTCCCACGTGGTGCCCTACCTGAACCGCCTGTCCGACCTGTTGTGGACCTTGGCCCGCTGGCAGGAGGGCACGTCCCTCACCGCTCGCCACTGAATTCATTCACCCGCCCTTCCGTCCGACCTGGCCGTCGTGCCCAGGTCGACACCTCTGAGGAGAACTCATGCCGGTACCCGTGACCATCGATCATGCCCCCACCCGTCCCGAAGACGATGCCACGCTGCTGGCCGTAGGCGTACGCGCTGGCCACCTGGCCGACGATGCCCCCGGGATCGACGAAGGCCTCGCCGCTCTGGCCGGATTCGAGGGCAAGGTGGCCCAGGTGTTGGCCACCAACACCGACGATGGCCCCTGCCTGCTGGTCGGTCTTGGCGACGAGGCCGACCCGTCCACGTTCCGACGCATCGGCGCCGCTATTTCCAAGGCCTCGCTTCGACGGGCTGCCGTGGCCGTCGATGCCCTCGGTGAGTTGGATGGGACCGACCGGGCCGTCGCCGCTGAGGCCCTGGCCGAAGGCCTGGCCCTCGGCGCCTATGGGTTCGCGGACTACAAGGCCCCGCCGGAGACCACCGTCATCGAGACCGTCACCATCGTGGCCAAGGGCGGCAAGAAGGTGACCGAGGCCGTCGAGCGGGGTGTGGCCACCGCTAATGCCGTGGCCCTGGTTCGAGATCTGGTCAACACCCCCGGTGGGGATCTGACTCCATCCGTGTTCGCCGCCGAAGCAGTTGAACTGGCCGCCGAGCACGGGCTCGAGGTCGATGTGCTGGGCCGGACCGGCCTGGAGGCCGGCGGCTTCGGAGGACTGTTGGGCGTGGCCCGTGGCTCGGCCCAGGAACCGCAGTTGGTGAAGCTCACCTACCGCCCCGAGGGCAAGGCCAAGGGTCGGGTGGCCCTGGTGGGCAAGGGTGTCACCTTCGATTCCGGTGGTCTGTCGATCAAGCCATCCGGGTCCATGGAGTGGATGAAGACCGACATGGCCGGGGCGGCCACCGTGATGGCCACCATGACCCTCGTGTCCTGGGTGGCTCCCCGCATGGAGGTGACGGCCTATCTGCCGCTCACCGACAACATGCTCGGCCCCGACGCCACCCGGGTGGGCGACGTGCTGCGCACCCGCAACGGCAAGACCGTCGAGGTCCTGAACACCGATGCCGAGGGTCGTCTGATCCTGGCCGATGCCTTGGCCCTGGCCGTGGAAGAAGAGCCCGACGCGATCATCGACGTGGCCACCCTCACCGGAGCTTGCATGGTGGCTCTGGGCGACCGCACCGCTGGACTCATGGGCAACAACGAGGCCCTCTCGGAGCGTTTGCTCGACGCTGCCAACGCTGCCGGTGAGGCCGTGTGGCCCCTGCCGCTACCCGAGCACCTGCGCAAGCCGCTCGACAGCGAAGTGGCCGACCTCCGCAACATCGGCACGGGTAGCTTCGGTGGTGCGCTCACCGCCGGCATCTTCCTGCAGGAGTTCGTGGGCGACGTTCCCTGGGCCCACCTAGACATCGCCGGTCCGTCGAACGCCACCAGTGCCTACGACGAGATGACCAAGGGCGGCACCGGCTTCGGGGTCCGCACCCTGGCCAACCTTCTGGCCGCCTGGAGCAAGCTCCCCACCGACTGACGTCGATGGGACGCCGGATGGCCGGTCAGTGGTGGTCGGGGTGGGGAACGTC
>JBDTBS010000079.1:0-13769 GCA_039924035.1 Aquihabitans sp.
AGGACGTAGAAGTCGTCCCGGGCCGCCAGCGGCAACATGGTGGCGATGATGGCCGCTAGGCACTCGTCGTTCACCACCCGCTTGCCGGCTGCGTAGGCCTCGGGGCCGAGGTAGTCGGTGGGATCGAGGTCGGGGTACTCGTCGACCGAACCAAGCAGGACCATGGTGGTGATGATCCGCGTCTGGATGGTGTCCCCGTAGGTTTCGGTGAGTTGGGCTCCCGGCGATGCCGCCACCGTGCCCAGCAGGTCGAACTGCGGGGCCCGCTCCGCGGCGATCTCATTGGTGATGAGCGCCGCGTGGCCGCCTTGTGAATGGCCGTAGACGACCCACTGGTCGCCGGCATGTGCGTCGGCGATCTGGTGGACGGCCACCACGGAGTCGACCATGGCATTGCCTTCGGCGGTGGCCGACAGGTACGAGTGGACCTCGCCCACCGGCCCCAGCCCGATGTAGTCGGTCTGCACCCGCACTCCGCGCACGCCGTAGTCACCCGGGATCAACGGGATCCGGCTGGGGGCGCACTGGGAGGCGATGCCGGTGGTGCCGTGGGCCTTGGCCAGCACGGGCCACCCGCCTTCGGGGGGCTCTTCGGTCGGGTAGTAGACGACACCGGTCACGGCTCGGTCGGTGCCGTTCACGTCTGAGGAGTGGTACATGATCCGCAGTCCCGTATCGCCGTTGTCTTCCTTCAAGGGCTGGGTCCGGATCAGATCACCGGGTTGGCCGGCGGGCAACGGGTCGGGCACCACGTAGAAATCGTCGACTGATCCCTCGAAGGCCTCGGGCTCGGGGGCTTCACCCGCGGTGGTCGTGGTGCTCTCGTCTGCTGCTGCCGTGGTGGTGGACCCACGACTGGGCGATGAATCCTCGTCGCTCGAACAGGCCGGAACGGCCAGGAGCAAGGCTGCGACGAGGACAGCGGAGGCGTGGTGGAATCGGAGGTGGGGGATCACGAGGGCGATGGTAGGCCATCACGAACGTTCGTGTTCGCAGATCGGCCATCGACATGGAACAACGACCACGACGTAGCTTGACCCCATGCGCTACTCACCCGACCGTCCCCTCGGGCTGGCCCCGGCCACCATCAGCGACTATCGGGAACTGGCCCGCCGACGACTACCTCGCGCCTTGTTCGACTACATCGACGGTGGCGCTTCCACCGAGGCCACCCTGGCTGCCAACGTGGCCGACCTCCAGGCCCTGCAGTTTCGCCAGCGGGTGATGCGAGACGTCTCCGAGCGCAAGCAGTCGACAACCGTCCTAGGCCAGGAACTGTCGAGCCCGGTGGTCCTAGCGCCGGTCGGTCTGGCTGGCATGTACGCCAAACGGGCTGAGGTGCAGGCCGCTCGGGCTGCCGCGGCCGCCGGGGTGCCCTTCACCGAGTCCACGGTGTCCATCTGCGGAATCGAGGAAGTGGCCGAGGGGTCCGGCGTTCCGCCGTGGTTCCAGCTCTACGTGATGCGAGACCGTTCGTTTGCCGAGGAACTCATCGCCAAGGCTGCCGAGGTTGGTAGCCCGGTGCTGATGCTGACCGTCGACCTGGCCGTGGTCGGCTCCCGCCACCGCGACACCCGCAATGCCATGGTGGGCGACACCAACCTGTGGGTGTCCTTGCGGAGGGCCTTCGACCTGGCCGGGCACCCGCGGTGGGTGAAGGACGTAGCCATCGGCGGCAAGCCCCACACCTTCGGCAACCTCGAGTCGGCAGTACCCGGGGCCCGCACCCCCATGGCCTTCCGCCGGTGGGTCGACGTGCAGTTCGATCCCAGCGTCACCTGGGATGACATTGCCTGGGTCCGTTCCCACTGGGACGGCAAGCTGGTGGTGAAGGGCGTGCTCGATCCCGAAGATGCCCGCCAGGCCGTGGATGCCGGGGTCGACGGGATCGTGGTGTCCAACCACGGTGGCCGTCAGCTCGATGCCGTCCCCTCCACGGTCAGCGCCCTACCGGCAGTGGTCGAAGCCGTGGGCGATCAGGTAGAGGTTCTGGTGGACGGCGGCATCCGCACCGGCCTGGACGTGGTGAAGATGCTCGCCCTCGGGGCCAAGGCTTGCCTGGTGGGACGGGCCTGGGCCTGGTCGGTGGCCGCCCGCGGCGAAGAAGGTGTGGCCCACATGCTTCAGGGGCTGGGCGCCGACATAGACACCGCTCTGGCCCTCACCGGGACCACCGACGTGGCCGACCTCGATCCTTCGGTGCTGCTGGGTTCCTGATCGGATGATCCTCGTTTGTCACACCCTCGTGCGACACTCGGGTATGGCCTTCGGACAGACAAGTGGACCACCGGCGACGGGCAAGCAGATCCAGACGTTGCTCGACCTGCTCAACGATGCCGGACACATCGACTTTCGGGATGCCCGAGGGCCGATGGGCTTCAACCAGAAGCAGGCCGGCGGACGCTTCACCCGAGATGAAGCCGAGTCCTTCATCGAGCAGCTACAGGTGGCCGCTGAGCTCGGCGCCACCATCGATGCCACCAGCGACAAGGGGCCGGCCACCCGGCTTCCGCCCGGGGATCCGGCCCTCGAGTCGTTCACCGACCAGCAACTCGCGGCCGAGATGCAGCGTCGGGGTTGGGTGGTCCTGGAGCCCTGAGGTCCAGCTGCGTGGCTGGTCCGGTCAGCCCGTCACCTTCAGGGCATCGAGGGCCTCGTCGGCATGCTTGGTCATGTTGATCTCACTACTGATCTGAGATACGAGCGTCTGATCGGTGCCGATCACGAAGGTCTGGCGTTTCACCTTCAGGGCTCCGAGCGGCCGCTTCACACCGAAGATCTTGGCCACCTCGCCGTCGACGTCAGACAACAGCGGATAGTCGAAGTCGTGCTTGTCGGCGAACTGCTTCTGCTTATCGACCCCATCGAGGCTGATGCCCACCCGCTGGGCCCCGGCCTCGGCGAACTCGCCGGCCAGGTCCCGGAAGTGGCAGGCCTCCTTGGTACAACCAGAGGTCATGGCCGCCGGGTAGAAGAAGAGCACCACCGGTCCGTCAGCCAGCATCGTCGACAGGCGGCGGGGGGCGCCGTCCTGATCGGGCAGCTCGAAATCGGGGATCTGGTCGCCAGGTTTCATCGTTCCTCCAGCCCGTCCCGGTAGACGGTTCTTCGTGCAGTCTGCCGGAACGGGGACCAGACCGGCGGGAACTAACATCTGGCGGTGACCGTGGGATCAGGGGGGACATGGCCGGTCGTCGGGATCGACCATCACCTACGACGGATCGGCACCGTGATCTCGTCGCCCAGCGTGCTCGGCGTGCTGCTCGATGGCCCAGCGGGAGTCGGCAAATCATCGCTGGCCAGTGCCTACAGCAGCATGAAGAGGGCCGATGGGGCGGCCGTCGTCCATGTGGTCGCGACCCCAGCCCGGTCGACCACGCCCTTCGGTGCACTGGTGAACTTGGCCGCTCAGGCCCCCGCCGCCGGTACCGCGGACCGCCTGGCCACCCTCACTGCCGTTGCTGCCGCTGTCGAGACTGCCATCCACTCCGAAGCTACGGCAGGGCCGACCCTGCTGGTCATCGACGATCTACCGCTGCTGGACCCGGCATCAGCCGACCTCATCGTCGACCTGGCCCGGAGAGGCATCGTCCAGATCCTCGCCACCGCCAGGCGAACCGAGACCGTGCCAATCGAGTTCACCGGAATGCTGGTGGACGGCACACTCTTGCGGCACCGCGTCGAGCCACTGACCGACGACCTCATCGTGCTGGCGGCCGAGCAGATGCTGGGCGGATGCCTGAACCCGAGCACCGCCGCTCAACTCGTGGCCAGCAGCCAAGGTCTACCGCTGCACGCTCGGGAGTTGGTGCTCACCAACCTGGCCACCGGTCGCCTGCTGGAGTACCCCGACGGGTGGAGGTTCGAAGGTCTTCCTTCGGCCCCACCATCGCTGGTCGAACTGGTTGCCTCACGATTCGCCACCATGACCGACGAGCATCGCCGGGTGCTGGAAGCTCTGGCCCTGGCCGAACCGGTACCGCTGGCCGTCGCTGCGGCGCTCGCTGATCCCACGGTGCTAGCTGCTCTCGAGGGCAATGAGTTGATCTCGGCCGACGAAGATGCCGGCATCGCCATCGTTCGGCTCGGCCACCCGTTGTACGCCGAGGTGGTGCGATCCCGCTTGGGACAGCTCCGAATTCGCGAAGCCGCACTCACCGCGGTGACGGCCATGGAATCGGTTGCTGATCCCGACGTTCGGTTCCGAGCCACCTGCCTCCGCTTGGACCACGGTCTCCCCGTTGCCGCCGACCAAGCCGTGGCCGCAGCCCGCCAAGCGCTATCGATGGTGGAACCGGATCTGGCTGCTCGGCTGGCCATCAATGGCGGTGACGGCTTCGATCCTGCGTTCATCTTGGCCACCGCTCTCATAGCTCTTGGCCGCATCGACGACGCCGATGCCGCTCTACAACGAGCGTTCGATGCCGCCAGCAACGACGCTGAACGGGCCAGGGTGATCAGCCGCCGGGGCAACAACCTGGGTACAGCCGGCGGGCGATTTCAGGAATCCATTCAGGTCCTCGAGACCGGACTGGCCTCACTCACCGACCCGGTCTGGCGCAGTTTCGTGGCTGCCGACCTGGCCTACGCCAGGCTTTGGAACGGCCAGGTGGCCGAGAGTCAAGTCGGCATCGACGGCGCCGAGGCCAAGCCCGATGCCGTACGGGCCAACGAGTGTCTGGTCGGGGCCGTGGTCGCGGTGATGCGTGGCGAACTGGATCGGACCGAAGCGCTGGTACAAGAAGGGCTGCCGCTGGCCCCCGCCATACGAGACGACGTACCCACCGCTCGCGAACTGCTCACGTTGTCGCGTTTCCTGGCCTTCGCTTTCGGTGGTCGACAGCAAGAAGCCACCGCGGTGGTGGACGCCGAGTTGGAACGGGCCTCGAACCGCGGTGAAGCAGCCAGCGGCACGTGGATGGCCGTGCGGTCCATTCAGGCTCTCGTGGACGGCAGGGCCACCGATGCCCTCGCCGATTCAGGCGAGGCTGCTCGACGGCTGGCCGTGGCCGACATCTCGGGCCTCCGCCCGGTGGCCCAGGCTGTGATGGCCACCGCTCTGGCCCGTCTGGGCCGCTCCTCCGAGTCGGCGGCCACCTCCGCGACCGTTGACCCGGCGTGGGCCACCGAGACCAAGGTCCGCCTCCAGTTGGAGGTGGCCGAGGCCTGGCGGACGGCAATGGAAGGCGACACCTCGACCGCTTCAGCCCGCTTGGCTGCGGCGGCCGGCAAGGCAATGGCGGCCAACCACATTCCGCTCGGGGCCATCGCCGCGTACGACGCGGTCCGCCTCGGTCATCCCCGGCTGGTCGTCGACCTACTAAATGATGCAGCCCGCAGTTGGGACGGACCGACCGGTCCTGCATTCGTCGCCCATGCCGGAGCCCTGATCGCCAGCGACCCCGGGGCATTGATGGATCTGGCCTCTCGACTTCCCGGCATGGGGTTCTCGTTGGCTGGCGCCGAAGCCGCCGCTCAGGCCAGCCGGCTCTACGAACAAAGCGGCTTCACCGCCGATGCCATGCGCGCCGACTTCCTGGCCGCGTGCACCGCAGCCCAGTTGGGTCAGGTCGACTCCCCTGGGCTGGGACAGCCCCGCGGGCTCACGGCCCGCGAACGCGAGGTGGCCGAACTGGCAGCCACCGGCACCAGTAGCCGCGACATCGGACGGCAACTGGACATCTCCGCCCGCACCGTCGACAACCATCTGTCAGCGGTGTTTCGCAAGGTGGGGGTGAGCAACCGGGCCGGGTTGGTCGGCGTGCTCCCGCTGCTCGCCAACCTCCCGACCTCGGGCTGAACCCACTCAGCAGGTGGTTTCGCCGGCTTCGTCGTGGATCACGACCACATCGTCTTCGCTCACGATCGATTCGGCCACGATGCAGGCCGACAGGGCTTCCTTGATCATCCCGTCAGGGCTCAGGTACAGGTGGAGTGCGCTGCCCTGCATCTCGTAACGCTCAGCCCCCATGGCCGACACGAGAGCACCAGCCACACCTTCGGGACCGATCACCTCGCCGGCGGCCTCGAAGTCCATCCCGCCGGACTGGTCATCACCCGCGGCCGCTGGCTGCGTGTCTCCCGTGCCCTCGTTCTCGACGGGGGCGTCCTTGGCCTTCTCATCGCTGCTGCACGCAGAGGCGCCGAACAGGAGGGCAGCAGCGAGCACCGTCGCCCCAAGTCGTTTCGTAGGAGTGTTCATTGTGCGGGAGCCTCGGTGTGGTTGATGGTGACTTGGGTTTCGCCTTCGCTGCTCGCAGCGATGATCACCACCGTGCGGTCGCCCTTCTCGTACATGAGTTGGGAGAAATCACCGCTGTCGGCGCTCGAAGTGGAGTTCATCGTGTCTGTCCAATCGCTCAGGGCATCGGTGTAGAACTCTGCGACCGCCGAAGCCGTGGCGTTGGTGGTGAACGAGACCGAAGTCGTGGTGATGCCTTCTGCATCGGCCATCTCGGTGCCGGACTGCACGACGGTCAGGTCGGGGGGAAGTGGAACGTCGTCGGGCCAAGAGGCAGGGACCTTGCCAACCTGGGCGCTGTAGCTGCCGTCCTCGGTCTCGATGGCGAAGTTGCCGTCCCCGTCCAAGTCGACGTCGACGCCTTCGCCCGCCGCGCTCTCGATCGCCTTCTCGGTGGCCTTCTCGGACAGCTTGTCGGCGGCTTTGCCACAGCCGGTTGCCACCAAGAGCAGCGACGCAAGCGCCACTACCACCGAGCTAAGTGCTCGTTTCTTCGTCCCCATGCCCGAACGTTCCCTTCCCGGAGCCCGCAGCGGACCCGCAGGTGGCACGGTACGCAAGGTCGCCGCCAACCGGAATAGGTGATCGGTGCAGGTGACCTGAGTAACACCTGCGCAGTTATCCGTCGCTATCCGTCGGTGTCGAGCGTGTGGCTTATGTTGAGCTGGGTCGGACCGTCTACCTCGGTGATCATGATGGTGACCGTTCGGTTGGTCGTCTCATAGGCCGACTGCACGTGGCTACGTCCATCCACCGACGACGTCGAGTTGGTGACTTCTTCCCACTCGCTCAGGGCTTCGGCATAGAAGGTCTTGAGTTCGTCGACCGAGATGGAGGTGGTGCCGCCAACGGTCGAGTAGGTCTCCCCGCCCGCGTCCATCATCTCTGACCCGGCCTGAACCTCGAACGGCGACGGTAGCGGGACGTCGTCAGGCCACGATGCCGGGACCTTGCCAGCCTCGGAAGAGAAGCTTCCGTCCTCGTTCTCCATCTTGAAGGTGCCGTCCTCGCCGGACATCGAGAAGTTACCGTCCTCGCCCTGGACGACCACGTTGCCGTCCTTGCCGATCTGGACGTCGACGTCTCCATCGGCCGCGTGCTCGATCATCTTCTCGCTGGCCTTGCGGGCCATCTTGTCGGTGGCATTGCCGCAGCCGGCGGCCACCACCAGCAGCGACGCAACAGCCGCCAGCGCCATCATTCGAGTTCGTCCACGATGCATCATGTTGAGCCTCCCAATGGTCTGAGCCCCCGACGGACCCACAGATTCGACCGTAGCCGTTGAATCGAATCTCAGAAGCTGGCAGTTTCGGGGGCTTCGACACGCTGCCGGCCAACGATGACATGATGCGACGGTTCGCCCTCTGGAGGTCTTGCCATGCGTTCCGCTGCAGCCGTGCTCGACGAGGTGGGCGGGTCGCTCACGATCGAGACGATCGAGGTCGAAGAGCCCAGGGCCGCGGAGGTCCTGGTACGGGTGGCCCATTGCGGGGTGTGCCACTCAGACCTGTCGGTCGTAGACGGCGAGTTCCCCAGCCCGGTTCCGGTGGTCCTCGGCCACGAGGCTGCCGGGGTGGTGGAGGCCATCGGGCTCGGCGTGGTCGACGTTCGACCCGGTGATCGCGTGGTCCTCACGCCCGCCCCCAACTGCGGCCACTGCTACTTCTGCACCCGCCAGCAACCGACCCTGTGCGAGCGCTACCGAGACTCACTGCGGTCGTCGGAGATCAACGAAGCCATGGCCGATGCTCGAGCGATGAAGGGTCTACGCACTGTCATTGACGTCGGCTGACGTCTCGGTCGCTACTGAGAGTGGATGGCAGCGTCGAGCATGGCCGACCACTGGTCGACGATGCCACGGCGACGGCGGCTGTCGTCGGTGAGCAGGTTCGACAGGCCCAAACCCCGGGCCAGGTCGAGAGTGACCTGGACGGCTTCTCGCACACCCGGTATCGATTCATCGACACCGAGGAGCTCGACCACCAGCCGGTGGGCATCACGCCCGATGCGGGCTTCGAGGGGCACGACCTGCTCGCGCAGCAGGGGTTCGGATGCCGATGCCGTCCACAACACGAGGGCGGCCTGGAACATGGGCCCGGAATAGAGATCTACCACCAGTTCCACCACTTCCCTGGTGGTGGGGTCGCGTCCCTCGCCGTCGGCTGACGCACCCCGCAGGGCCTCGCGTCGCTCGGAGGCGACGTGCTCCACCGCGGCCACGAACAGCGCTTCCCGCGTGGGGAAATGGTGCTGGGCAGCCCCCCGCGAGACGCCGGCCCGCTCGGCCACCACGGCCACCGTGCTCCCCGCCCAGCCGAGCTCGACCAGACATTCGACAGCTGCTTCGAGCAGAGCCGAACGGGTGACCCGGCTGCGGTCCTGTTGGGGAACGCGCAAGGTCTCGGTCACTTGGGTACCCATGCTGGCGGACGCTTCTCGAGGAACGCCGTGATCCCCTCTTGGGCCTCAGCTGACGAGAACAACCGACCCGACAGGGCCGACAGGTCGGTGGCCCGATCGTCGAAGTCGGCCAGCATCGAAGCGGTGGTGAGTGGCTTGGTCTCGGCCAGGCCTTGGGGCGAGCACCGGCGGAACGCATCCACGATGTCGGCCACGGTGGCATGGGGGTCGTCGACGGCTTCGGTGACCAAGCCGATCCGGGCGGCCTCGTCGGCATCGAAACGTTCACCGGTGAGAAACCAGCGGGACGCGGCCCGATCGGTGAGCCGGGGTAGCACGGTGAGCGAGATGATCGCGGGAGTGACCCCGAGTCGCACCTCGGTGAAGGCGAAGCTGGAGGAGCGACCGACCACGGCCAGGTCGCAGGCCCCCAGCAAACCGAGGCCGCCAGCCCGGACGTTGCCGTCGGCCAGGGCCACCACCGGCTTGGGCAGGGTGAGGATCGTGCGCAATAGCTCGACCAGCCGTCGGATGCCCTCGGCCGGGCCGCCCTCCCGGGCGCTCTCGGCCAGGTCGGCACCGGCACAGAACGTGTTCGACGTGTGGGTCAGAACCACGGCCCGCACGTCGCCGTCGGCTGCCGCGGTGAGCAGGTGGGAGGTGAGCTCCCCCACCAACTGTGACGACAGCGCATTGCGGTTGGCCGGCGAGTCGAGGGTGATGGTGGCCACGGCCCGGTCGACGGCGTAGTGGACGATCTCGTCGGCGGCCATCAGTAGGACCGGGGCAGGCCAAGGCTGTGCTGAGCCACGTAGTTGAGGATCATCTCTCGGCTCACTGGCGCCACCCGCATGAGACGGGACGAGGCAATGAGCGTGCCCAGCCCGTACTCGCTGGCCAGGCCGTTGCCACCGTGGGTCTGCACGGCCTGATCGACGGCCCGGATGGTGGCTTCACCAGCCGCGTACTTGGCCATGTTGGCCGCCTCGGCCGAACCACCGTCGTCGCCGGCGTCATAGAGGGTGGCGGCCTTCTGCATCATCAGCTTGGCCATCTCGAGCTCCACGTGGATCTGAGCCAGCGGGTGCGACAGGCCCTGGTGGGTACCGATGGGCTTGCCCCAAACCTCACGTTCGCAGGCATAGGCAGTGGCCTTGTTCATGGCATACCGGCCCATGCCCAGAGCGAAGGCCGAGGCCATGATGCGCTCGGGGTTGAGCCCCGCGAACAGTTGGGCGATGGCCGCATCTTCTTCACCGACGAGCGCATCGGCGGGGAGGCGAACGTCTTCGAGGAACAGTTGGTACTGGTTGTCGGGGGACACCAGGTCCATCTCGATGTTGGTCTTGGTGAACCCGGGGCTGTCGGTGGGAACCACCATGAGCACGGGCTTGAGGTTGCCGGTCTTGGCATCCTCGGTGCGGGCCACTATCAGCACGTTGTCGGCCACGTCGACACCGGAGATGTAGGTCTTCTGACCGGTGAGCAGCCAGTCGTCGCCGTCGCGGCGGGCGGTGGTGGTGATGCGGTGAGAGTTGGAGCCGGCATTGGGCTCGGTGATCCCGAAGGCCATGATCGACGACCCGTCGGCCAGGCCAGGGAGCCAGCGCTGCTTCTGCTCGTCGGTGCCGAAACGGGAGATGACCGTGCCGCAGATGGCGGGCGACACCACCATCATCAGGAGTCCGCACCCGGCGGCACCGAACTCTTCCTCGACGATGGCCAGCTCATACATGCCCTGGCCACCGCCGCCGTACTCCTCTGGGATGTTGACGCCGAGGTAGCCGAGCTTGCCGGCCTCTTCCCACAGTTCGGTCATGTGTTCGCCGGCGCGGGCCTTGCCCACGCTGTAGTCGTAGCCGTACTTGGCTCCCAGTTGGGCCACTGCGGCCCGGAGGGACTGCTGCTCGTCGGTTTCGTTGAAGTTCATGGGGATTCCTCGGTGGTGTTGGATTCTTCAGTGGGTTCGGTGTCTTCGCTTGTGGGCGTGACAACGGCCAGCACAGAGCCGACGTCGACCTGTTCGCCCTCGGCGACGGGGAGTTCGGTGACCGTGCCGTCGATGGGGGCTCGGACTTCGTGCTGCATCTTCATGGCCTCGATCCACAGGATCGGCTGACCGGCGGTGACGGTGTCGCCCACGGCGGCGGCGATGCGCACCACCGATCCGGGCATGGCCGCCAACAACGAGCCGGGGGCAACGTCATCGGTGGGGTCGGGGAAGCGGTCGACCACGGTGAAGGCCACCGAGCCGAGCGGCGAGTCGACGAACACCTGCTGACCGTGGATGGCCACCGCAAAGGTCTTGCGGACACCAGCAACATCGAGCACGACCTCGTGGGCCGTTGCCGACAGCAGGTCGACCTGGTCGTGGCCTTCGGCGGTGAGGCCGTCGCGGTCCACCACGTGGGCCACCTCGATCTCACGGTGGCCGGTCAGGAAACGACGACGCAGCGGTTGCGAGCGGATGTTGCGCCAACCCGTGGGCATGCCCCCCATGACTCGGGCATCGGCCCGGTTGGCGGCACTGACGGCCAGGCTGGCCACCAGGGCCGACAGGTCTGCGACCGCAGCGTCGGCCAAGGGGGCGGCCAATCCGTCGTCGCCGGAAAGGCCATGACGGTCCAGGAATGCAGTATCGGTGTGGCCGGCCAGGAACTCGGGATGACCCAGGATCCGCACGAGCAGGTCCCTGTTGGTGACCACGCCATGGATTCGGCTGCGGCGGAGGGCGGCAGCCAGGCGACGAGCGGCATCGTCACGGGTGGGAGCCCACGAGATCACCTTGGCCAGCATCGGGTCATAGTGGATGCCGACCACGCTGCCGTCGACCACCCCCGTGTCGAGGCGGATGCCGGGCCGGTCGAGCCGGTCGAAGGTTGCTGTCACCCCGGGTACGTCGAAGGTGTGCAGCGTGCCGTGGTGGGGCTGCCAGTCGTCAGCCGGGTCCTCGGCATAGATGCGGACCTCGATCGAATGGCCTGATGGGGCTGGCGGTTCAGCGGGAAGGCGACCGCCGTTGGCGACATCGATCTGCAGGGCCACGAGGTCGAGGCCGGTGGTGCACTCGGTGACGGGGTGCTCCACCTGGAGCCGGGTGTTCATCTCGAGGAAGAAGAAGCGGCCGTCGTCGTCGGCCAGGAACTCGACGGTGCCGGCTCCCGTGTAGCCGATGGCCTTGGTGGCGGCCACCGAGGCTTCGTAGAGGGCCTCGCGCATTCCGTCGATCTTTTCGACGAGCGGGGACGGGGCCTCTTCCAAGATCTTCTGGTGGCGGCGCTGGATGGAGCACTCGCGTTCGCCGACCGCCCAGACGGTGCCATGGGTGTCGGCCATCACCTGAACCTCGATGTGGCGGCCGGTGGCCAGGTAGGGCTCGCAGAACACGGTGGGGTCGCCGAAGGCAGAAGCGGCCTCGGCCGAGGCCAGTTACAGTTCGCTGGGTAGGTCGGCCAGGTTGCGGACCACGCGCATGCCGCGCCCACCGCCGCCCGATGAGGCCTTGATGAGCACCGGGAGGTCGGCTTCGGTGACGGTGCCGGGTGAAAGTTGGTCCAGTACCGGAACCCCGGCAACGGCCATCAGGCGCTTGGCCTCGATCTTGGAGCCCATGGAGTCGATGGACTCGGGCGGGGGGCCGATCCAGGTGAGCCCGGCGGCCTGGACGGCCCGGGCGAACGCCGCGTTCTCGGAGAGGAACCCGTAGCCGGGGTGGATGGCATCGGCCCCAGCCTGGCGGGCGGCCTCGATGACGAGGTCGGCCTTCAGGTAGGTGTCGGCCGGCGCCGCGCCGGGCAGACGAACAGCGGAGTCGGCTTCGGCCACGGCCGGTGAAGCGGCATCGGGGTCGGAGTAGACGGCCACTGTGGACAGGCCGAGGTCCGAGCAGGTGCGGAACACCCGACGGGCGATCTCCCCTCGGTTGGCCACCAGGACAGACGTGATCATCGAGCGAACCTCTTCGGCAGAGCGGTCGGGAGCAGGATCATCGGACACGCGGTCACATCCGGAAGACGCCGAAGCCTTCGGCGCCCTTCACTGGACCCGAGTGGATGGCCGACAGGGCCATGCCCAGCACCGTGCGGGTATCTCGGGGATCGATGATGCCGTCGTCGAGCATGCGGCCCGACAGGAACATGGCCATGGACTCGGTCTCGATCTGGTCTTCGACCATCTGGCGGATCACGGCATCGGCTTCTTCGTCGAAGGGCAGGCCCCGGGACTCAGCCGACTGTCGGGACACGATGGAGATGACGCCGGCCAGCTGTGCCGGTCCCATCACCGCCGACTTGGCGTTGGGCCAGGTGAACAGGAAGCGGGGCTCGTAGGCCCGCCCGCACATGCCGTAGTTGCCGGCACCGTAGGAGGCCCCCATGGCCACGGTGATGTGGGGAACCTTCGAGTTGGAGACGGCGTTGACCATCATCGCCCCGTGCTTGATCATCCCGCCCCGTTCGTACTGCTCGCCCACCATGTAGCCGGTGGTGTTCTGCAGGAACAGGAGGGGAACATCGATCTGGTTGGCCAGCTGGATGAACTGCGCCGCCTTCTGGGATTCCTCGCTGAAGAGGACGCCGCGGGCATTGGCCAAGATGCCGACCGGGTAGCCGTGGAGCTGCGCCCAGCCGGTGACCAGCGACGTTCCGTAGAGCGGCTTGAACTCGTCGAAGTCGGAGTCGTCGACCACCCGGGCGATCACCTCACGCGGGTCGAAGGGAACCTTCAGGTCGCTGGGTACCAGACCGAGGAGCTCGTCGGCATCGAAGCGGGGCTCGGCCACCTCGGCGACTGGTGCCGGTCCTTTCTTGTGCCAGTTGAGGCGGGCCACGATCCGGCGGCCGAGGCGGATGGCGTCGTGTTCGTCGACCGCGTAGTAGTCGGCCAGACCCGACACCCGGGCGTGCATGTCGGCCCCGCCGAGCGCTTCGTCGTCGGCATCTTCTCCGGTGGCCATCTTCACCAGCGGCGGACCGGCCAGGAAGACCTTGGAGCGTTCCTTGATCATCACCACGTAGTCGGACATGCCCGGGATGTAGGCCCCGCCAGCGGTGGAGTTGCCGAAAACGATGGAGATGACCGGGATCCCCGCGGCCGACAGCCGCGTGAGGTCGCGGAACATGGCCCCACC
>JBDTBS010000080.1:0-6424 GCA_039924035.1 Aquihabitans sp.
CTGAGGGAATGGTGTCCGACGTCGCCGGGCAACTCTTGCCCGCCACTCTGCTCGTCCGCCGTCTGACGGCCCACGATTCCCCGGTGGATGCAGTGGTCGAGTTCGACCCTCGCCTCGGTGAAGGCCACCAGCCTCCGAGGTCCGAACGACGGGGCGACGTGCTCGTCTGCTCATGGGGATCGTTGGCTCTATCCCTGGCGTCGTCGGGTCGAGAAGTCATCGAGCCGGGACTGGTGACGGACGTTCGCATCGAACCGGGCCGTCCCCTCACCCTGGTGATGTCCGTCGCCGACCGGGAACCGTTGGTCCACGTGGCCCCCGATGTCGGATGGTCCGCTCTCGAAGCCGACGAGAGGGGGTGGCGGGCGTGGTGCGCTGACATCGACGGCGACCTGCCCCGACGGGAGCACGTCGTGCGCAGCCTCCTCACGTTGCGGCTGCTCACCTACTCCCCATCGGGCGCTCCGGTCGCCGCCCCGACCACATCGCTGCCCGAAGACCCCGGTGGCATCCGCAACTGGGACTACCGCTTTGCGTGGCCCCGAGATGCGAGCATCGGCGTAGGGGCCTTCCTGGGTGTGGGCAAGCAGCGTGAGGCCCAGCACTTCTTGGCGTGGTTGCTTCACGCCAGTCGTCTCGACCGTCCTCGGCTACCGGTATTGCTCACGTTGCACGGGGGACATCCATCGGGGGAGCGCAGCTTCGATTCTTGGCCGGGGTACCGGGGGAGCCAACCGGTACGAGTTGGCAATGGTGCGTCCGATCAACACCAACTGGACGGCTACGGGTGGGTCCTCGATGCAGCCTGGCTCCTCACCTCGTCGGGTCACCGCCTCTATTCGGAAACGTGGCGAGCCATGCGAGGGTTCGCCGACGAGGTCGCTGAACGGTGGCCGGATACGGACGCGGGGATCTGGGAGATTCGAGGCGACGGTGCCCATCACGTGCACTCCAAGCTCATGGCCTGGCTGGCCCTCGACCGGGCCCTGCGGATCGCCGGCACCCGCCGCACCCCGGCCCGACAAACCGAGCGATGGCGAAGGGAGCGAGACGCGATCGCCGTCGACGTGACGGCACACGGCTTCGACACCGACCTCGGTAGCTATACCCGCACCTACGGGTCCTCGGACCTCGACGCGGCACTGCTGATCCTGCCCCTGCTCGACATGGAGCCTCTCGATTCACGCCGCGTGCTCGGCACCGTCGACGCCATCGCACGGGAGCTCTCGGCCGGGGGCCCGCTGGTGTACCGGTATCCGCCGGGAGACGACGGTCTGCCCGGCCAGGAGGGCGCGTTCATGCCGTGTGCTTTCTGGCTGGTGCAGGCACTGGCGATGACCGGGCGGACTGCTGAAGCCCAGAATCGGTTCGACGAACTGATCGCCATGGCCAGCCCTCTCGGGCTGTTCAGCGAGGAGATGGATCCCACCTCGGGCGAGCACCTCGGCAACTACCCGCAGGCTTTGACCCATGCCGCGCTGGTCCAGGCTGCGTTGGCGCTACGAGATGCCGGCACCAGCCATGTCGTCGACGGAGAAGGGTCGGAGCAGCCTGTGAGCCGCACCTGACCGGGGCGGCTCAAGCGGGGTCAGCCTGGTGGCTGGGCCGAAGCTCGACGCAGCAGCGCCCTTCGTGGGGTGCGAGGTGGACATCGAGATCGGCGTTGCCGATCGAGTCGACCGCTGCCGATACGAAGCACAGGTTCATGCCGCAGATCAGATCGGTGTGGAGCTGAGCGAGTTGGTGGAAGGGGCAGTTGCGCAGGATCACGCGGTCGTCGGGTCGGGTCTGCGGTTCGTACCCCTCCGAGCGGAGCACGTCGACCACGACCTGCCGGGCGGCCTCGGTGGACGACTTCTCCCGCTCCGAAGAGAGCCGGGCCTCGGCCGCGGCCGCCGACTGGCGTCCGGCTGCTGTGGCGGCATCGTCGAGTGCGGTTCCGATGTCGACGCTGTCGCTACGGGACAGATCGACGGCGGTGGCGAGGATCTCGCCAGCCAGCTTGTAGTCGCGAGGCGGCAGGCTGACATCGATGTCGTGATGGGCCCGGCGGTAGAGCTTCGCCGGCCGTCCCGCACCCGGCCCCTGTCGTCCGCTGAGGCGTTGGAATCCCACTTCCAGCAGGCCTTCGTCGGTCAGGCGTTCGAGGTGGTGGGCGGCAGTACCCCGTTCGAGGCTCAAGGCATCGCCGGCCTCGTCTCGGCCGACCCAGTCGCCAACCTCGACGATGTAGTCGTAGAGCGCTCGCCTGGTCGGTTCGCCGAGGATGCTGACCGCTGAACGGTGGTCTCGTGGAGTGGGTTGCTCTGCCGACTCGGTCATGACGGTCTCCGATCGCTGCACACGCCACCATTCTACCGCTAACCGATTCTATAGATAGAGGCGGAACGTGACCGACGATTTGTGCCCGATGCCAGCGGCGCGGGTTCAGAACCAGAGTACGGAGACTCCCGGACTTCCACGGCGGAGGATCAACGCTGTTTAGGTTGGCTGTCCGGCGTGTGCTCATCGACGAGCATCGGCCAGCGGAAGGCCAGCTCGGTGCGGGACCGCACATCGGCCTTGCGATAGATCCGGGTTAGGTGGGTCTCGACCGTCTTGATGCTCAGATGCAGCGTCGAGGCCAGTTCCTTGTTGCTGAGACCCTGCACCACCAGCTCGGCCACCGACCTCTCGGAGGCCGTGAGCGCAGCGGTCGGATCAGGTGAGGTGGTCGATGGCGGTGGGACACCGGCCGGTGGCAGACCGAGGCGGTCGTGGAACGGACGGGCTCCCAATGCCTCGAAGTGGCCAGCTGCCGAACGAATCAGCTTCGCGGCGCGAGCTTCGTGACCCCGGCGCCGCCAGTGCAGGCCGGCCTCAGCTTCGAGGCGGGCCAACGCGAACCGCCCGGCACAGTCGGACCCGTCGGCGTGCGCCTGCAACACCGCTTCTTCGAACAGGGCATCGGCAGCGTCGAGATGACCTCGAACGTCCAACAGCCGGCCCCGAACCCGATCGGCGACGACCCGAACGTGGGCTCCGGCACCTTCGAGCCGCCCGTCCAGATCGGCCATGGCCGCCTCGGCGTGATCCAACTGGCCGAGGTCGATGTGGGCATCGATCAGGTCGCTGCGCCAGGGTTGGACCGATTCGTTGATCGGTGATGACTGGAGGAACTCCGCCAGGGGCGCCAGAACCGTGATCACCTCGTCAGGGTGGCCCTGCGCCGTGGCCAGCCGGGCCGCGCCCACGATCAGCCACAGAATCGACACCGTGTTGCTCGTGCCCCGTGCAGCCTCACCCGCCTCGATGTGGGTGGCCGCCGCTCCGAAATGGCCCCGGCCGGCCAGGACGAAGGCCGCTATGCCGTGGGCCATGGGCTTGACCAGATCGTCCTCACTCGTCGACATCTGGTGGACGACTCGTTCGGCCAAGGCCAAGGCCTCATCCCATCGTCCCTGGCGGTAGCGGAGATCACCGAGTGAGTAGGCGGCGGTGGCCCGGGTGATGATCGGCCCCGGCCGCGGGCCGACGGTCAGGACCTCGGTGAAGGAACGTTCGGCTTCGAGGAACCGGCCGCTCCACAGTTGGGCCAGCCCCCGGGCCAGGTGGGCATCGTCTCCGATGGCCGACGCATCGAGGCGCAGGCGGTGGATCCATTCGTCGACCTGGTGCAGTCCGTGTTCAGAATCGCCCTCGAGGGCCCATCCCGAAGCCAGCACCGTCAGGGCCTCGCCACGGTCACGGTTCGACCCGCGTGCCTGCTCGAGCGCCCTCTGGCACCACAGGACGGCCTGGCCGCCCGAACCGTTGTTGGCGTGGATGGTGGCCACCAGTGTGGCGATACGGGTGGCCAACTCGGGCTCCGCCTCGAGCTGCCAAGCCTCGTCGAGCACAGCGGCCGCTTCGTCGGCGCGCCCGGCCAGGATCAGGTGGCGGCCCCGGACCAGTCGGCCCAGGGGGCCATCGGTCCGTTGAACGCGTTCGAGGAGAGCCTCGGCCCGCACCCGGTCGCCGGTCACCAGGAGGCGGTCGACCGCCAGGAGCAAGGCGACGTCGCGACGAACGGGGTCGGTGACCACCCCGGCTGCAGCTACAAGCATTTCAACCGCAGTCAGGTCCCAACCGCTGTCGAGCAGCTCTCGTCCATGGTCGATGGCCTCCTCGGCGAGTTGGCCGTCGCCGGTGATGGCGGCATGCAGGCGGTGGAGCATCGCTCGTGAACCAGTGGTGACGGTGGCCGCTCGCTGGTGCAGCTCGGCCCGTTCGCCTGGGGACAGGCCGTCGAGCACCGCGGCCCGTGTGAGGGGGTGATCGACATCGACGGTCCACTGCCCATGGCGAACCTGCACGGTGAGGAGCGAACGCTTGCCCGCCTCATCTAGCGCGGTGCCCGTGATTGCCTCGGGGGCCAGTCGACCGAGCTGCTGCCGTTCGACCGGGACGCCGACCACGGCAACGGCCTTCACCAGTTGTTGCGTGTCGTCGCCACACTCCGCCAACCGGGCCGCGACGCTTCGGGCATGGTCCCGGGGCGCGGGCAGGGGCCCCCACTGGGCGGTGAGCTCGTCGGCATCGAGGTGGTCGACGAGCTCGCGAACCGCCAGTGGCGTGCCGTTGGTGTGGGCCAACAGACGCTCGACGGCGGCCGGTTCGATGGCCAGCCCCCGGCGGCCCCGCACCAGAGCTTCGACGTCATCGGCGGTGAAGCGCTCGAGTCGCAGGTCCGTGATGTCGCGGTCGGTGACCATGCGAACCGGGTCGGTCGTGGCTGCCTCACCCGGTCGGCGGGCCAGGACGATGAGCACCGGACGGTGCTCGAGTCGGCGGCACATGAATCCCAAAGCGGCGAGGGAGGCTTCGTCACACCACTGGAGATCATCGATCACCAACACCAGTGGACCCAAGGTTGTGATGGCTTCGGCCTGGGCGAGCAGGTCGGCTCCGATGTCGAGCGGATCGGGTCGCTGGACGTCGGCGGACACGAGCGGGGCCGCGAGCTCTGAGGCGTCGCCGAAGCCATGCATTCGTTCGACGACCCCGAAGTCAAGGTGCCGTTCGATCAGTTGGCCACCCATCGTCCAGACCGCAGCCCGATTCTTGACCTCTGCGGTGAAGGCCCGCAGGAGGGCTGACTTGCCCATGCCAGCCGGACCTTCGACCAGCACTACCCCCTGACCACGTCCGGTCACCTCTTCGAGAGCGTTGGTCAACACCCGTCGTTCCGCGGTCCGTCCCACGAACGTCGTCGGGCCTACCGGACCCTCTCTGAGGTCCGTCTGCCTGACCATCGCCGGACGGTAGCCGGTAGATGGCGGGGCAGGGTCCACCACGGACGTCGATGACTTGATAGATGACGAAAGGCAGCGAAGATCAACAGGCATTCAGGGTTTCCCCCGATGCCAGCATGTCGAAGGTCACCGTACGTTTGCACGATGGCCCCCCGCACCTCCCCTCATCGGCGCCCGTTCCGTGCGCTCCTCACGATCTTCGCCACCCTGGTTGCGGTGATCGCCCAACAGGCTGTCACGCAGTCGCCAGCGTCGGCTGCTGCCACCTGGAACGACGGCACACCCGCCTACTCGACGATCTGGAACTGCTACAGCCTCATGCCCGGTAGTACGCCTTATCAAGAACTCGGGCTCGGCGTTGGCCTCGGCGCAAGCGTGGATTGGCCGGCCCAGCAGCCAGTTCCCGGCCAGATGTTCTTGTTGAAGGTGATCATGACCAGCGTCGGCCGTACTTGCAGCGGCAACTACGTCGACGTGCAGTTCAAGCTGCCTACCGGTGTGTCCACAGCCATCACCGGCACCGACAAGATCAAGTGCTTCTTGAGGGGGCAACCTGTGCCTGTGAATCAGTGCCCGACGGCGTTGACCGCCGGCTCGGAGTCGGGTTACCTGAAGCTGCCCGCTCCCCCTGCCACCATGTCGGAGCATCCCACCCTGTGGCCGGTGCCATATGCCCAGACCGTCGAGTTCCACGTCCCGGTCCGGGCCACCCAGGCCATGAGCAACGCCCAGGTGCTCGGGCGGATGGACGTGCTCGACGGCAACGCCCGGCCGATGCTGCGACCCACTGCCGGTATCAACGTCTTCGCTCCGGCGACCACCCCACCTGGGGCTCCCACCGGGGCGACGGCTACGGCTGGCGTGAATAAGGCGACGGTGACGTGGTCGGCGCCTTCGAACCCGGGTAGTAGCGCGATCACGGGTTATGTGGTCACTCCATATCGCGATGGGGTGGCCCAGTCGTCGGTGTCGGCTTCAGCGTCGGCGAGGACACTCGATGTCAACGGTCTGGATGCGGGGGTGAGCTACACGTTCCGGGTGGCGGCGGTGAGTGCTGCGGGTACTGGTGCCCAATCGGGTGCGTCGAACGCGGTGGTCCCGACGGCTCCTGTGGTCACGGCGCCGCCGGGGGCTCCTACTGGGGTGACGGC
>JBDTBS010000081.1:0-9479 GCA_039924035.1 Aquihabitans sp.
AGCCACCGGGGCTCGCCAGTCGACCACCACCGGTTCCTGATCTGCTCCCGACACGGCCAGGCGACCGATGTAGAAGGTCTCGCCACCCTCGTCGGGCTCACGGTCGATGCGACCGAACAGCAACGACGCATCGCCCAGGTGGAGCTGCGACAGCCGGTTGGTGACGGTGTCGTAGATGACTTCGCGCTCGAAGCGGGCCTGCTCGGTGCCGCCCTGGCCGACCTCGACCATGCCCTTCAATCGATTGGCCGACCGCCGCGCTTCTTCGAGGGACTCGTAGGCACGGTCGATGTACGCCTGTTCGGCTTCCAGATCGGGATGAACGGTCATGCGATCGAGCGAAGGTCCTTCGGCCGGGTACACCCCAATTTGGGGGTGACCCAGCTTATCCAGACCGATGGGCAACGAGACCGCCTCGCGGTGGCGTCACCACGACGAGGGTTCTTGCTCGGTCGATGCGACCCGGCGCGTCGCCCCGCACCAAGGTCTCGCTCGCGTTACTCGCACGTATCCGACGAGTCCGGCGGGTCACCGATGTCTGTCCCGCCCTCGACCGTCCCCTCGACTTCAACACGCACCTCCCTTTCGTCTCCGAGATAGCGGACGTTCACGCGGAGCGAAACTGGTCGATCGCCCAGTCGACGCTTTGCTCTCATGGTGAAACCATCCTGGCGGCAGACGACCTCGATGTACCGCCAGCCACTGGCGATGGCGCTGTCGTGGAGCTCTTCTTGGAGGGGACGAACGGGCCCGCGGTACGAACGTCCGACGGTGACTCGCACCCCGCCGAGTGGGTCCTTCCTGGTCCAGCGACCATGGGGGCTCCGGTAGCCAGGAATCAGTTCTTCGGCCAGCATGGGATCTGCACGAAGCTGTTCCTCGAGGTGCTTCGAGTCAGCCCCGAACTGACCGACCACAAGGCCGACGACCAGGACCGCGCCGCAAGCCCCCACCATCCACAAGAGGAACCGCCGGCTGCGCATCGTCACGCCTGGACTTCGCTCAGGAGTACTCCGCCTCGGCGTATCGACAGTCCATGAGCCATCAGAAGGGACCGAGATCTTCCGCCGGGTCACCTACGGCTACTTCGCCTTGGACTCGGACCATGGCTCCGACACCGAGCATGAGGTTGCGTTCGCGCTTCACGGTACGCAGGACCTCGAGGTCTCGGTCGATGCCACCGGGTTGGGGGCGGGTGACGATCACGCAGCGGTCGATGTGCTTGACCACGTCGACCTCGACCGTCCCGAAACGCAGGCGGTGGCCCACGAAGCGGTCGGCGGTATCGGCCTGGAGCACCAGGTTCGGACGGAACCGGCGCACCTCCCAGTCGGCCAGGTCGCCGGTGGCCACGAGGCTCATCTGGGTGCGGGTGGAGTCGTGGAACGACCACGCCGGGCCTTGCCAGGTGAGGATCTCGCTGTCGTCGTCTTCGGGGTCGGCGGGGATCTCGTAGGTGTCGGCATGACCGGACGGGCCGATCAACTCGACCGGGCGACCGATCCAGTCCGACAAGACGTCATCGTCTGCGGTCTCGTGCCCGTCGGGCAGGTGGACCACGGCATCAGGGCCCTCGACGCGCCCGGAGGCGAACAGCAGCGACGGGTCGCGGCGGGCGGTGAGCACCACACCGGTGACCGAATCCCGCAGCGCATGGCCTCGGTCGCCCACGATGCCAACGGGTCCAACCTCAGCGGTCGATAGGGCCTCGCCCTGCATCGACTTCACCGGATAGCGCCACAGGGCCGTCACCTTCACCGGCCCATCGTCGCAGGTAGGGGCCTCGCGTTCGACCCGGCCGTCAGCCGACTGCACCGGACCCGACTCCCAGCGGTCGGGTGACGTCGGCCAGACTTCCCGCTGATGTCTGCCCCACCCGATGCCACTGCTGGTCACGAAACAGCCGAACCGGATACCGCCGGGGCCGCCGATGATCCAGCTGTTCTCGAGTCATCGACAGCTCGCATCCCGGCATCGGTGCGCCGTCTCATCGCTCGCCCTCTTCTGAGAGCAGTGGTGGCCGGTCTGCTGTTGGCCGCATCGATGCCGCCGTGGGGTTGGTGGCCGCTCGGCTTCGTGGGCATCGCCCTGCTCGACGGGCTGCTCACCGATGCTCCGTGGACGAGGCGGCTGGCCCGCGGTGCGGTGGTGGGCGTCGCGTTGTTCGTTCCCACATCGATCTGGATCACCCAGCTCACCGTTCCCGGCTACCTCATTGCCGTCCCGGTCCTTGGCGGACTGGTCGGCGTGTTCTGCGTGGCCGTTCCCCCTGGCCCCGGTCGACGGCTTGGCCTGGTTGGTGCCTGGGTGCTGTGTGAGTCGTTGCGCATCGCCTGGCCCTTCGGCGGGGTGCCCCTGTCTCTGTTGGCCGTCGGTCAGGTCGGTGGACCGCTCGGGGCCATCGCCCGCGTTGGCGGCGTGCTGCTCATCGGAGCAGCCACCGTGGCCTTCGGCGTGGGACTGTCGGCCGCAGTCCGCCGTGACGTGCGGTCTGCCGCCGTTGCGCTCATCGGAGCTCTCGCCCTGGTGGTCCTCGGCTACGTCGCACCCCGTGGTCACGACACTGGCCGCACCGTCGACGTCGCCTTCGTGCAGGGCGGTGGCGAACAGGGCACCCGGGCCATCTCCAGCGACAGCCGGGAGGTGTTCGAACGGCACCTGGAGGCCAGCGAACAGGTTCCGGCGGGCATGGACCTGGTCCTGTGGCCCGAGAACGTGGTCTCTACCCGCTTCGACGTGCAGGATGCCCAGGAGGGCCGCGAGCTTCAGGCTCTGGCCCGGGATCTGGATGCGTGGCTCTCTGTGGGCACGGTGGAAGGCGTCGACGACGACCACTTCCGCAACTCCCAACAGGTCCTCGACCCGGAAGGCAACTGGGGCGACCGCTACGTGAAGGTGCAGCGAGTGCCCTTCGGCGAATGGGTGCCGTTCCGGTCGTTCATCGAGAAGTTCGCCCCCGACACCCTGGCTCGCCGCGATGCCACCGTCTCCCACCAGTCCGGACTACTGCGCACCGATCCCGCGCCGTTGGCCACGGTGATCTCCTGGGAAGTGTTCTTCGGACATCGGGCCCGTGCCGCAGTGGCCGCCGGCGGCGAACTGCTCTACAACCCGACCAACGGTTCCACCTACACCGGGACCTTCGTGCAGACCCAGCAAGTGGCGATGTCACGGCTGCGCTCCATCGAAACCGGACGGTGGGAGGTGCAGGTGGCCCCCACGGGGTTCAGC
Organism: Aquihabitans sp.; assembly: GCA_039924035.1. GTDB lineage: Bacteria > Actinomycetota > Acidimicrobiia > Acidimicrobiales > Iamiaceae > Aquihabitans. Next base: position 3,232 of record JBDTBS010000081.1, read on the forward strand.
GCCTACATCAGTCCTGACGGCACCGTGTACCAGCGCACCGGGACGTCCGAGCGGGCCGTGGAGATCCGCCGAGGTGTGCCCCTGCGCACTGGCGAAACTTGGTATGTCCGGTGGGGCGACGTGCCCCCACGGGTCCTGGCCGTGATCCTGCTGGCTGCCGGCTGGGCCGTGAGCGAGACGTCCCGCCGTCGCCGTGTTTGAGCGTCAGAGCGGGCGGCGCAGTACCTCGAACACGAGGTCGTCCCTCCGGGGTTGACCGAACCGTTCGTCGCCGTAGGGGAACGGCTGGGTCTCGCCGGTGGGCTCGTAGCCCCGCCGGGCATACCAGGCGATCAGGTCGAGCCGCTGGCGGAGCACCTCGAGCTGCATCCATCGGCAGCCCCACTCCTGACGAGCCAGGTCCTCCACTGCCGTCAACAGCGCGCCACCGACCCCACCGGACTGCAAAGTCGGGTCGACGGCGAACAGACCGAAGTGGGCGCCATCGCCGCCGAGGGGCTCCAGTTGGATGCACCCCCGTACGGCACCGTGCACCTCGGCCACCAGGAGCACCGACCGGTCATCGTCCAAGATCGCCTGAACCATCGGAGCGTCGGCCCGTTGTCCGTCCAGCAGGTCGTCTTCGGAGGTCCAGCCCCGTTGCCCACCGGTACTCCGGTAGGCGGCGGCCACGATCGACACGATGAGGTCTAGGTCCTCGGTCGTTGCGGCACGGATGACCGGAGCCGGACTCGAAGCATCGGTGTCGTCGACCATGTCAGCTCGCCGGACGGTCGACGTCGACCAGCAAGGTCACGGGGCCGTCGTTGACCAGTTCGACATCCATGTCGGCACGAAAGCGGCCAGTGGCCACCGTGGCTCCCAGGCCACGCAACTCGGTCACGACCGCGTCGACCAACGGCTCGGCCTGTTCGGGCGGGGCCGCGGCCACCCACGACGGTCGCCGACCCTTGGCCGTGGACCCGTAGAGGGTGAACTGCGACACCACCAGAACCTCGCCACCAGCGGCTGACACTGGTAGGTCCATGCGTCCGGCATCGTCGTCGAAGATCCGTAGATGCCACAGCTTCGAGGCCAGGGCGGCTGCTTCGGCTGGAGTGTCGTCGTGGGTCACTCCTACAAACGCGCACAGCCCGGCACCGATGGTTCCGACGATCTCGTCGTCGACCGTCACCGTGGCTCGGGCCACTCGTTGTACCAGTGCTCGCACTGGCCCATCCTGCCCGGTCGCAGGCCCCTCCTGTCCATCCACGGCCGGCACCGGATTGCCGCATCTGGCAACCCGTAGAAATCTGCGGGTTCGGGGGAATGGGGCTTCGTCGGTAAGGGTTGAACCTTCGCCGGGCGCACGCTCGCTTGACCGGACGGTCAATGAACAGAAAGCATGGGGCGCTCATGGCCTCTGTCGAATCCCCGCTCCGCATCGCTCTGCTCGCTTATCGGGGCAAGCCCCACTGCGGTGGCCAGGGCATATACGTACGTCACCTGTCCAAGGCGTTGGCCGATCTCGGCCACCACGTCGAGGTCCTCGGCGGCCAGCCGTACCCCGAACTGGACGACCGGGTACCTCTGGTGCCGCTCCCCAGCCTCGACATCTACAACGACCACTTCCCCATGCGCATGCCTGGTCTGTGGGAGCTGAAGAACTGGAAGGACCTGGTCGAGGTGACCGCGTTCAGCCTCGGCACGTTCCCCGAACCGCTGTCGTTCACGCTGCGGGCCTGGGACTACCTGAAGAACCGCAAGGACGACTTCGACATCGTCCACGACAACCAGTCGCTCGGCTTCGGGCTCCTGGCCATCGAACGCATGGGCCTGCCGGTGGTCGCCACCATCCACCACCCCATCACCGTCGACCGTCGCCTCGAGATCGAGCACGCCAAGGGCCTCTACAAGAAGCTCACGCTGCGGCGCTGGTATGCGTTCACCGACATGCAGACCGAGGTGGCCCGCCGCCTCGAACGGGTCATCACCGTGTCCGAGAACTCGTTCAAGGACATCGTCGCCGACCACAAGGTGAACCCCGACCGCATGCACATCGTGCCGGTGGGCGTCGACCCCGAACTGTTCCTACCGGTCGACGGCATGGCCCGCACCCCCGGGATGCTCATCACCACCGCCAGCGCCGACGTGGCCATGAAGGGCCTGCGCTACCTGCTCGAAGCAGTGGCCAAGCTGCGCACCGAACGCCCCGAGATCACCCTCACGGTGATCGGCAAGGCCAAGCCGGGCGGCGAATCGGCCCGCACCATCGAAGCGCTGGGCCTGGAAGATGTCGTCACCTTCGTGTCGGGCGTGACCGACCAGCGCATCGTGGAGCTCTACTCCGAGGCCGAGGTTGCTGTGGTCCCGTCGTTGTACGAGGGCTTCTCGCTTCCCGCCATCGAAGCCATGTCGTGCGGCGTTCCCCTGGTGGCGACCACCGGTGGAGCCGTACCCGAGGTCGTCGGTCCCGACAACGTGACTGCTTTCCTCGTGCCCCCCGGCGACGGCGGCGCTCTCGCGGCCAAGATCGGCGAGGTCCTCGACAACCCAGAGACCGCGGCCCGCGTCGGTGCCGCCGGCCGCAAGCGGGTCATGGACCACTGGAGCTGGCGCCACACCGCCGAGAAGACCGTCGAGCAATACCGCGCCCGGCTCGAGGCCTAGAACATGCTGACCGTCGACTTCAACCGCCTGGGCCTCAAGGCCGGAGATCTGGTCCTCGACATGGGGGCCGGTGCCGGCCGACATGCCTTCGAGGTGTACCGCCAAGGCGCCCACATCGTGGCCCTCGACTACTCCCTGGCCGACCTCAAGGACGTGTCCGGGCTGTTCGCAGCCATGGATGCCGCGGGCGAAGCGCCCGACGGGGTCATCGCGGCCACCGTCAACGGTGACGGCACCCGCCTGCCCTTCCCCGACAACACCTTCGACCACATCATCTGCTCCGAGGTGATGGAGCACATCCCCGACGATGCCGCTGCTGCCCGTGAGCTGGCCCGGGTCCTCAAGCCCGGCGGCAACCTGGCTGTCACCGTGCCCACCTGGCTACCCGAGCAGGTCTGTTGGGCCCTCAACGACGAATATCACGCACCGTTCGTGCCCGGTGGTCACGTCCGCATCTTCACCGAGGCCTCACTGCGCCGCCGCTTCCGCGACGCTGGTCTCAAGCCCGGCGGTGCCCATCATGCCCATGCTCTGCACTCGCCGTACTGGTGGCTGAAGTGTGCCGTTGGCGTCACCAACGACGACCACCCGCTGGTGAAGGCCTACCACCAGATCCTGGTGTGGGACATCACCAAGGCCCCGAAGCTGACCCGCTGGACCGAGAAGCTTCTCAACCCCGTCCTCGGCAAGAGCCTCGTCCTCTACGCACGCAAACCGGAGTTCCCATCGTGAGCGAGATCAGCCCACCCCAGGTCGAAGGGGTGCTCAGCGCCGCCGACGTACGCGCCACCGTCGATGCCATCGCCGAATGGCAACTGCCGTCGGGGATGATCCCTTGGTCCCCCGGCGACCACGCCGACCCGTGGAACCATGTCGAAGCGGCCATGGCCCTGGCCATCGGTGGCCGCATCGCTGAAGCCGAGCGGGGCTACGACTGGCTCGTCGGCCTCCAACGGCCCGACGGAGCCTGGCACCAGTACTACAAGGACGACGGCATCGAGCAGGACAAGCTCGATGCCAACGTGGTCGCCTACATCGCCGCTGGCGTGTGGCACCACTGGCTCATCACCCAGGACCGCGGCTTCGCTGAGACGCTGTGGCCCGTGGTCGAGAAGGCCATCGACTTCGTCCTCGAGCTCCAGGAACCACGCGGTGAGATCCTCTGGGCTCGCCACGCCGACGGCACCCCGTGGCCGTTCGCGCTGCTCACCGGCTCATCGAGCATCTGCCACAGCCTGCGCTGTGCGATCGCCCTGGCCAACCTGCTCGGCCACGAACGCCCCGACTGGGAACTGTCGGCCGCCCGTCTGACCGATGCCATCGCCCATCACGAGGCCGATGCATTCGCCCCCAAGCACCGCTGGGCCATGGACTGGTACTACCCGGTCCTCGGTGGCGTACTGCTCGGTGACGTGGGCCGGGCCCGCTTGGCCGACCGCTTCGACACCTTCGTCGATGACGGCCGCGGCGTGCGCTGCGTCAAGGATCGGCCGTGGATCACCGCCGCCGAGACTTGCGAGTGCATGATGGCCCACCTGGCCGTGGGCGAACGGGAGACAGCCGAGCAGCTGTTCTCCTGGGTGCAGCAGTACCGGCTCGACTCGGGCCGGTACTGGACCGGGACCGTGTTTCCCGACGAGGCCCGCTTCCCGGCCGACGAGCAGTCCACCTATACCGCGGCAGCGGTGGTGCTGGCCGCCGATGCTCTGGACGGCACCGGCCCGGCGTCGGGTCTGTTCACCCGCCACCACGAGCTTCCGGCCCTCATCGACATCTCCGATGAAGCCCTCCAGGACTGACCCCGGTCCTGCCTTGCTCCACCCGGCCGGTTACAGCCGGTCGATCGGCCCTTCGGGACCAGATCTGAGATACCACTCCCAGCCGTAGACGTCGGCGAAGTGTCGACTCGGCAGTTGGAGCGCGTGGGCCGACTCGGGGATCTGGCTGGCGTGGGCAGACATGGCTGCCCGTTTGGCATCGAGCGCGCCCCGCACGTCGATGGTGGCCGCCACCTCCACCGAGGCCACCCCGATCCGGGACCGGACCAAGCCGAGGTCGCCGGCCAGCACAGCCTCTTCCACCACGTGGCTCTCCACGAAGTGCAGATGCTCGCGGTCCACCGTCGACCCATAGACGGTCTCGATACCGGCCGTGACCGCGGCGTACTGAACCACTCGGGTGACCTGGATGTGGTCGGGGTGGCCATAGACACCGAACGGGTCGTATCCGACCACCGCCGAAGCATCGAGCCCATCTAGCACGCTGGCCAGGCGGTCTGCGGCCTCGGTCACCGGGGCCGACCAGAACGAAGCTGGATCGTCGTTGGCGGTGTCGCCGGCCATGCCCGAATCGGTGTAGCCGAGGAACTCGACCACCTCGATGCCGAGCACCCGGGCGGCCTGGATGCTCTCGGCTCGACGGACCTCACCGAGTTCTTCAGGCGACGGACCCGAGCCATCGGCCTTGCGCAGGTGATGACCCACCGGCACCTCGCCCCGTTCGCCGCCAGTGGCCACCACCAATGCCACCGGGACCCCAGCCTCGGCCAGGCGCACCATGGTTCCGCCGGTGAAGATGGCCTCATCGTCGGGGTGGGCGTGGACGAACACCATGGTCCCCGGATCAGCCATGGATGTCATGGTGCCACGCCGCCCCGAACGCGGCGAAGGGGCCGGTCAGCTGCGGGTGAGGACCCGGAGGGAACCGACGGCCCGACGTTCGGTGAAACCGTCTTCGAGGGCCCGCAGGTAGATCTCATAGGGCGGACGGCCACCGTCGGCAGGATCGGGAAACACATCGTGGATGCACAGCGTGCCGCCGGGGGCGACGAACGGGGTCCAGCGCTCATAGTCGCGGTGGGCCGGGTCGTGGCCGTGTCCCCCGTCGATGAACAGCAGGGATAGTGGCGTGGTCCAGAAACGGCCGACGGTCGGCGAGTCGCCCACGAGGGCCACCACCGAGCCTTCGAGGCCGGCATCGAACACGGTGCGTCGAAACTTCGGCAGCGTGTCCATTCGACCGATCTCGTCGTCGACCAGATCGGGTTCGTGGTGCTCCCAGCCGGCCTGGTTCTCTTCGGACCCGCGGTGGTGGTCCAGGGCGAACAACACGGTGTCGTTGGCCTGGGCGGCGCCGCCCAGCCAGATGGACGACTTGCCGCAGTAGGACCCGATCTCCAGGAACGGTGCGTCAGGAACGGCGGCGGCCGCTTCGAAGGCCGCTACCCAGAGTCCGTCGCCCTCGTCGGTGGGCATGAAGCCACGAGCTGCCACGGCGGCATGGCGAAGGACAGCAGGCATCGGTGGAGCGTTTTCGTTGTCGGTCACGAAGTGCCGGACTGATCGCTCACGGCAGAGCCCTCGAGTGCAGCCAGTCGGGCCTCTTCGGCCTCGATGTCGGCGTCGTAGGGCGTGTGGTGGTCGCGACCGAACATGATCTTGTCGAGGAAGAAGAACTTGAGCACCCACAACACACCGAAGCCGGCGATGTTGGCGAACATCACCGACAACGTCCTGAAGGTGGAGTGCGGCTGACCGACGTTTTCCACGAGCGAAACCGCTCCGGTGGACAGAGCCCAGCCGGCCACGGTGAACGCCCAG
>JBDTBS010000082.1:0-16657 GCA_039924035.1 Aquihabitans sp.
CCAGATGCCCAAGGGCATCCCGGTGGCCACCGTGGCCGTCGACGGGGCCATCAACGCCGCTTTGCTGGCCGTGCATATCCTGGCCGTCACCGACCCGGCACTGGTAGCGAAGCTGGACGACGATCGGGCCGAGCGGGCGGCCGCGGTCTGAGTGGTGGCCCGACCGCTGGTCCCAATCTGCGGGATCAGCGGTAGAGCGTCAGAGGGGCTGACCAGGTGTTGGCTGGCCGCTCATCATGAGCTCGCTCGGAGCGGGGACCGTGGAGTCGTGCTCGAGGGCGGCGTAGGCAGCCTCAGTGGCTACGAGCGGCTCGCCGGATTTGCGGGCCCGCTTGTTGGCCTTCGCCTGAGCCTTGGCTGCGTCTCGCTCGAGGCGCCGGGTGGCCTTTTCGACACGCCGATTCGAAGGCTGAGGGGCGACGGCAGCGATGGAAGCCTGGCCGCCGTTGCGCACCCCCGAGGCCGTCAGCGCGCAGCCGACGCAGTACGGGGGCTTCTTCGGTCCGAAGGAGTAGACGAGACACCGACTGCAGAACGGATGGTTACACGATCGACAGTGGTCGGTGACCGGTTCCTCGTAGTGGCGAAGGCAGTGGTTCACGCGGTCCTCCCTGGTGGATCCGGGTATGAGTAAGAGTTCGGCGGGTCGGCCGTAAAACCTGAGGCTTTGTTCGCTTTTGGAGCCGCTCGATGACCGAAATGAGTCGTACGACCCACGCAGGATCGCCGATCTGGGCCCTCTGATGGGGTAAGGGATGACCGGCAGGCCGAGGGCCTCTCGTAGGATCCCGGACGTGAAACCGACCGTCGCCAACGTCCTCGCCTCCCGCTATGCGAGCGCCGAGATGGCCGCCCTGTGGTCGCCGGAGCACAAGATCGTGCTGGAGCGGCAGCTCTGGTTGGCGGTGCTCCGTGCCCAGCAGACGATCGGCGTCGACGTGCCCGACGGGGTGATCGAGGCCTACGAGGCTGTGATCGACGACGTCGACCTGGCGTCCATCGCCGACCGTGAGCGGGTCACCCGCCACGACGTGAAGGCCCGCATCGAGGAGTTCTCGGCCCTGGCCGGCCACGAGCAGATCCACAAGGGCATGACCTCCCGGGACCTCACCGAAAACGTGGAGCAGTTGCAGGTCCGCAACGCCCTCGTGCTGGTTCGAGGCCGGATGCTGGCCACCCTGGCCCGTCTGGCCGAGCTGGCCGCCGAGCAGCGCGACACCGTGATCACCGGTCGTAGCCACAACGTCCCGGCCCAGGCCACCACCCTCGGCAAGCGGTTCGCCAACGCCGGCCAAGAACTCCTGGTGGCCCTCGGTCGAATGGACGAGCTCATCGCCCGATACCCGCTGCGGGGGATCAAGGGCCCGGTGGGAACCCAGCAGGACATGCTCGACCTACTCGGTTCGCCCGATGCCGTGGCCCGCATGGAAGAGGCCGTGGCCCAGCACCTCGGCTTCAAGGCTTCGCTACACAACGTGGGCCAGGTGTACCCCCGCTCGCTCGACCTCGATGTGGTCTCGGCGCTGGTCCAGGCGGCGGCGGGTCCGGCCAGCCTGGCCACCACCCTGCGGCTCATGGCCGGCCAGGAGTTGGTGACCGAGGGCTTCAAGGAGGGCCAGGTCGGTTCGTCGGCCATGCCTCACAAGATGAACTCGCGCTCGTGTGAGCGGGTCTGCGGCTTCGCTGTCATCTTGTCGGGCCACCTCACCATGGTCTCTGCCCTTTCCGGCGGCCAGTGGAACGAGGGCGACGTCAGCGATTCGGTGGTGCGCCGGGTGGCGCTTCCCGATGCCTTCTTCGCCCTCGACGGTCTGTTCGAGACCTTCCTCACCGTGCTCGATGAGTTCGGTGCCTATCCGGCGGTGATCGATCGGGAGAACGACCGCTACCTGCCGTTCTTGGCCACCACCAAGGTGTTGATGGCCGCGGTGCGGGCTGGTGTGGGTCGTGAGGTGGCCCACGAGGCCATCAAGGAGTCGGCGGTGGCGGTGGCTCTGGCCATGCGGGCCGGCGGCGACAACGACCTGATCGAGCGGCTCACCACCGATGACCGCATCCGGTTGGGGGCCGACGGGCAGGTTGCTCTCACCGCAGCCGACATCGAGGCTGCCATCGCCAATCCCATCGACCTTGTGGGCCTGGCCCCCAGTCAGGTGGATGCGTTCGTGGCCGAGGTAGAGCTCCTGGTGGCCGCCGATCCACGAGCAGCGGCCTATCGTCCCGGCGACATCCTCTGACGGTCGGTTCAGCCAACGGGCTCGCCAATTGGGGGTATCGGTCCTGGGGGTGATCCTCTAAGTTCGGCACATGGCCGAACTCCAACTTCCGAAGCTCTACTCCGGCAAGGTCCGAGACATCTATGACGCCGGAGAGCACCGTCTGGCGATGGTCACCTCCGACCGTCTGTCGGCTTTCGATGTGGTGTTGAACGAGCCCATCCCCGACAAGGGCCGGGTGCTCACCGCCATGTCGGCCTTCTGGTTCGAGCGCTTCGCCGATGTGGTGGCCGGCCACTTGATCTCCACCGACGTGGACGACCTGCCCGTCACCGATCCTGACCCCGACCTGACCGGGCGGGTGATGTTGTGTCGTCGCGCCGAGATGCTGCCCATCGAGTGCATCGTGCGGGGTTACATCACCGGGTCGGCATGGAAGGAATACCAGGCCACCGGGTCCATGCACGGCAGCCCGCTACCCGAAGGACTGTTGGAGTCGGCGCAACTACCCGAGCCGGTGTTCACCCCGTCCACCAAGGCCGAAGATGGCGATCACGACATCAACGTGAGCTTCGACGAGGCCGTAAACCTGGTGGGTCGGGATCTGGCCGAACGGGCCCGAGACGTGTCGCTGGCCCTCTATACGCAGGGGGCCGAGTGGGCCGCTCAGCGGGGGATCATCATCGCCGACACCAAGTTCGAGCTCGGTCTGATCGATGGAGACCTGGTGCTGGCCGACGAGGTCCTCACCCCCGATTCTTCACGGTTCTGGCCCGCTGATGCCTGGGTACCAGGTTCGACGCCCCCGTCCTTCGACAAGCAACCCGTCCGCGACCACCTGGAGGCCCTGGGCTGGGACAAGACCCCACCACCCCCGGCTATCGGGGCCGACGTGGTGGCCGCCACCCGGACTCGCTACGTGGAGGCCTACGAGCGCATCACCGGGCGCAACTTCGCCGACTGGCCCGGGGTCGTCTGATCGACTGATCTCCGCCTGGGTGGATGGCGGGCACCACGCCGGCTTTCTCTAGGCTGGGATCATGTTGTTCTCCGTGCAGGTCGACGTGTTCCTTCGTGAGGGGGTGGCCGACCCGCAAGGGGCCACCATCGAGCGCTCGTTGCCCCACCTTGGCTTCGACGGGGTTCGTGGTGTCCGGGTGGGCAAGCAGATCTGCTTCGAGTTGGAAGCGGCCGACGAGCCCACGGCCCGTCGCGAGGTGGAGGATCTCACCCAGCGCTTCCTCACCAACCCGGTCATCGAGGATGCTGAGATCACCGTGACGGCTAGCGCCGCCGCCCGCTGATGGCCCCGCGCATCGGGGTAGTCCTCTTCCCGGGGTCCAACTGCGAGCACGACGTGGTGGAAGCCGTGCGCTTGCTCGGCGGCGATGCCGAGATCCTGTGGCATGGCGACGATTCGCTCGATCACATCGACGCCGTGGTCATCCCCGGTGGATTTGCCCATGGCGATTACCTCCGGCCGGGAGCGATCGCCCGGTTCTCCCCGATGATGGGAGCGGTGACCTCGTTTGCCAAGGCAGGTGGCCCGGTGGTGGGTATCTGCAATGGCTTCCAGATCCTCACCGAAGCCGGTCTGCTGCCCGGGGCACTTCAGAAGAACCGCGGCTTGAAGTTCATGTGCAAGACCGTCGAACTCCGGGTTGAATCCACCAACTCGGTGCTCACCTCTTCGGCCACTGCTGGTGCAATCTTGCGGGTCCCGATCAATCACTTCGAGGGCAACTTCACCTGTGATGCTGAGACCTTGGCCGAACTTCGTGGCGAAGATCAGATCGTGCTGCGCTACGTAGACAACCCCAATGGGTCTATAGACGACATTGCCGGCATCACCAACGCCGGGCGCAACGTGGTCGGTCTCATGCCCCACCCCGAGCGGGCCATCAGCCCCTTGTTGGGCTCTGACGACGGCCTGCCATTGTTGGCTTCACTGGTCGCTTCCGCGGCCGCTGTCTCGGTCTGACCTGCCCTTGCAGCATCTGCTGAAGGTCTAGGCCTGGACCCAGACGCACGCCGTTCCGGGTGCCTTTGGGCGGCCCGAGACGGTGTGGTCGACGGTGGGTGGGAGCGCGTGGCTACCACCCCATGAACTCGGTTGTCAGCTGCTGCGAGAGATCCCGGCGCGGCGCAGGACATCGGGGCGTACGCCTACGGCGCGGAAGGCGGCGTAGCCGATCTTCTTGCGTTCGCTATAGCCAGCGGCGGCAGCCACGAAGCCCTCTTCGAGCTCGGCTATGTCGAACGTATCGTCGCCGAACGATTCCAGCTCAGCTTCGAGATCGAACTGCTTTTGAACCAGCTGGAGCTTGGCCAACGGGGTGGCATCTTCGAGCTGTTCGTTCACTGCATCGAGCTGCTTGCGCACGGTTGCTTCGGTGCGCTTGCGGCCACGCTTCGGCTTGTTGGCTTCGAGAGCTTCGAGGTAAGCGCGAACAGCATTACCTTCGTTGCGTCCTTCGGCCAGTGCAGCCTTGTGTTCATCGGACATTGTGCGTTTGGTCGGTTTCTTGGGGGCCATATAGCTAGGTAAACACGTCGGGAAGCAAATGACAAGTCGTAGTTTCGGTGCTGGTGCCTTGTCTGATTGATTGTGCGATGGGTCACCCTGCTGTTGTCATTGACCCGGCATTGTTGTCAACATCTTGAAGATCGATCCTCGAGGGGGTCGGTCCTATAGATCGGTTTAGCCTCAAACCGTGACTTTCGTGGCCTTGGTTCGGTCGCCGGCGAGAGGCGCCTATCGTCAGTGATGATGATCGCATTTCGCATCGGCCAGGCCGCCGAACTTCTCGGGGTCAGTCCCGACACCGTCCGCCGTCTCGTGGACCGTGGTGATGTGGCCGCTCACCGGTCGACCTCCGGGCACCGGGAGATCGATGGAGCCGATCTGGCCCGCTATTTGGTCGACCACGCCGATCAACCCACTCTCGGCTCGACAGCCACCCGGTCGGCCCGCAACCGATTCACCGGCCTGGTCACCCGAGTGACCGTCGACGGGCTGATGGCCCAAGTGGAGATCCAGGCCGGACCCCACCGTGTCGTGTCCATCCTCACCAGCGAAGCCGTGGGAGATCTAGGCCTTCAGCCGGGAATGGTGGCCACCGCGTCGGTGAAGGCCACTTCGGTGGTGGTGGAGATCCCACCCCGCTGACCTGTGTCGGTCAGGGCCCATCCAGTGTGGTGCTGCTACCCGGTGGCTCCGTGGTTGTGGTCGGCTGCGTGGTGGTGGTTGTCGGCGCCGTGGTCGTCGTGGTGGTGGGCTGCGTGGTGGTGGTCGATGTCGTCGTGGTCGATGTGGTGGTGGTCGCTTCGGTGGTCGTGGTCGCCCGTTCCTCGGCGATCACGAGCTCGATCTTCTGGTCGGCTGGATACTCGCGGTTGGGTTCGGGGCTCTGGCGAATGACGGTGCCCGCGAACTGGTCGGACTCTTCGGCTACTTCGCTGATGTTCTCGTCCGCGAATCCGTCGGCGATGAGGCGAGCCCGGGCGGCCATGGCCGTCATCTGCGATACGTCGGACATGACCACCATGTCTATGTCGGCGCTCACGTCGATCTCCACGGTGGAGCCCTCGTCGATAGATTTGCCCTCGGTGGGGCGCTGGTCGACCACGGTGCCTGGCAGTTCGTCGGACTCGACCGGCTTGGCCTCGACCTCGAGCCCCAGGAGTTGGAGCTGTTCTTTGGCCTCGGCCTCTTGGAGGCCGATGACTCTGATCATCTTCACCTGCTGGGCCGAGTCGTCGAAGATGCCGAGTTCTCGGGCGAACAGGAAAAGGAGCACGGCTAGGAGGGCCAGCAGCACGGCAATGGCGGCGAAGAACCAGCCGGTCCGCTTCGGAGCTTGATCCACGGCCTGGGGTTGGGCATCTCGCCTTGGTGGTGGGCCGGTTCGGGCCACCGGGCCCGTGCGTGGTCCGGTGGCGGCCAGGGGGATGGTGGCGGCCACGGGGGGAGCTAGCGGAGGCTGGCCATCTCGGACCCGTACCAGGTCGGCCCGCATCTCGGCGCCGGTCTGGTAGCGATCGTCGGGGTCCTTGGCCAGGGCCTTGACGGTGACGGCTTCGTAATCGGAGGGCGTGGACGGTGCCCGTTCCCGCAACGGCGGTAGCGGTTCCTGCACGTGCTTGTAGGCAATGGCTACCGGGCTATCGGCCTGGAACGGGGGCTTGCCACTCGCCATCTCATAGAGCACGACGCCGAGCGAATAGAGGTCGCTGCGGGGGTCGACAGGCTTGCCTTGCGCCTGTTCGGGAGAGAAGTAGGTGGCCGTGCCCATGACCGAACCGGTCTGGGTGAGGTTCTCCTCGCTGGTGGCGGTCAGGGCCCGAGCAATACCGAAGTCGGCCACCTTCACCTCGCCGTCCTTGGCGATGAGCACATTGCCCGGTTTCACGTCGCGGTGGACGACACCCTTCTGGTGGGCGTATCCGAGGGCCCCGGCCACGTCGGCGGCGATCCTGGCTGCCTTCTGGGTGGGAATGGAACCGTCGGCGCGGAGGAGTTCGGACACCGTCTGGCCGTCGACGAACTCCATCACGATGTAGTAGGTACCCCGCTCCTTACCCCAGTCGTAGACGCCCACGATGTTGGGATGGGTGAGCTTGGCCGCGCTCTGAGCTTCCCGTCGGAAGCGAGCCACGAACGATGGATCGGTGGCGAACTCGGGGAACAGGATCTTGATGGCCACGGGACGCTCCAAAAGAAGATCCCGGGCCAGGTAGACCTCGGCCATCCCACCGCGGCCGACGCGACGTTTCAACTCGTATCGGCCGTTGAGTACGACCTGTTCCCGATTCGACATCTGAGGCGCCAGCCTACGGGACCGCGTCGGTGCACAGAGGGGCACCAGGACGCGCGGCGGAAGGCGGGCGGGGTTCGGTGGTGGTGATCATCAGTTGCCGCCAGGGGTGGTGGTGGACGGGGCTCTCGTTGTGGTGGTGGGAGGCGAAGGCATGGGCTTCAGGGACGCTTCGATGACCCGCTTGACGATGGGGGCCGCCACCCGTCCGCCGGTGGCTTCGCTGAGGCCTTCCTGACCTTCCACGATCACCGCCACCGCGATGGTGGGGGGTTGGCCGGGAGGACCGGCGAAGGCAATGGTCCAGGCATGGGAGCGCAGCGGCTGGGAGGCGCCGAACTGGGCGGTACCGGTCTTGCCGCCAACGTCGACGCCAGGGATCTGGAGGCGGGTGAGGGTGCCGCCTTCGACCACACCTCGCATGGCTTGGCGCATGATGTCGGCGGTCTGCGCTCCGATGGGGCGCTTCCACACGGTGGGTTCGTTCTCCAGCACGATGTCGCCATCGCTATCGCGGACCACGTCGACCACGTGCGGTTCGTAGATCACTCCGTCGTTGGCGATTCCCGCAGCCACCAGGGCCATCTGGAGGGGGGTGGAGGCGACCGAGCCCTGGCCGATGGCCGCCTGGGCCAACGTGGGTAGTTGCTTGGAGAAGTCTTCGTCAGGGAACACCGATGCCACCGCGGGTAGGTCGAACGGGGGGCGTTCGTTGAAGCCGAAGGCCTCGGCACCGTCGATCATGTCGGGGCCACCGATGTCGAGGCCCATCTGGGCCAGCGAGGTGTTGCACGACTTGGCCAGGACGGTGAAAAGGGTTCCGCCGCAGGCGCTGCCGCCGAAGTTGGGGATGTCCTTGGTGGTCTGGGGGACGTCGAGGGCTCGTATCACTGGGTAGGAGGGATCGTCGGGGGTGACCTTGCCGGTCTCGACGCCGGTGGCCGCGGTGACCACCTTGTAGGTGGAACCGGGCGGGTAGATCTCCCGGTAGGCCTTGGCCAAAAGCGGATTGCCTGGAGCTTCTTCGTAGCGCTCCTTTTCCTGTTGGGCCGTGTCGAAGTCGTGGCTGGACATCAGGTTGGGGTCGAAGCTCGGGTAGCTCCACAGGGCGATCACCCCGCCGGTGCGGGGATCTATGGCCACCACGGTCCCCCGCTGTTCGCCGAGGGCCTCGCGGGCGGCCTGTTGCACATCGGAGCGCATGGTGAGGGTGATGTCGCCGCTCTTGTCGCGTTCGACGAACAGGTCGCCGACCGATTTCACCTGCTGTTGGGCGGTGCGGCCCGACAGTTCGGCGTTGTAGGCCCGTTCGATGCCGGTGGCGCCGAACGAGTAGTTGAAGTAGCCGGTGACGGCGGCGTAGAGGTCGCCTTCGGGGAACACTCGCTGAAACTTCTTCTTGGTGTCGATGGGGACAGATTCGGCCACGATCACACCGTCGGCGGTGGATACGGTGCCCCGCGGTTGGCTGAATGCCTGGTCTATCGGCCGACTGTTGGTGGGCGACGTGTTGAGGTCGTCGGCTCGGAACACCTGGATGTAGTTGAGCTGCACGAACAGGATGCAGAACAACAACATGATGAAGGCCCCGAGGCGACGGATGGCGCGGTCCATCAGCTAGCAACCTTCTTCGCGGCGAACTGCCGTCTCAACCGCTGCGAATTGCCGTCGGATATTCGTATCAGCAGGGCCAGCAGCACGTAGTTGGCCACCAGCGCAGATCCGCCGTAGGACACGAAGGGCAGCACCACACCGGTGAGGGGCAGGACCCGGATGACACCGGCCAGGATCACGAAGGCCTGCATGCCGAGCAGAGCGGTGAGCCCGGCCGCCAAGAGCTTGTCGAAGCCGTGGTCGGCCTGGACGGCGATGCGCAGGCCGGCCCCCACGATCAACAGGTAGCAGATCAAGATGGCGGTGCCGCCGAGCAGACCCAGTTCTTCACCGATGGCCGCAAAGATGAAGTCGCTCTCCACCACCGGCACCTTGTCGACGGCGCGGCCGAGGCCGATCCCGGTTCCGGTGATACCACCCCACGACAGGGCATACCAGGTCTCCACCAGCTGGCCGCCGGTATCGGCCCACGGGTTGGTCCACTGGCTCACCCGGGTCTGGACATGGGTGAACTGGGTCCAGGCCACGTATGCCGCGGCCCCGAACATGACCATGCCGCCGATGGGATAGGCCACCCGTCCGGTGGCCACCCACAACATCGACAGGAACAGGGCGAACAGCAGGAGCGAGGAGCCGAGGTCCTTCTGGGCGGTCATCACCATGATGGCAACACCCCAGGCCAGCAGTACCGGTCCCAGATGCTTGAAGTCGGGTAGCACGGGCCTGAACTTTGGCCAGGAGGCCATGGACAGCAGCTCGCGCTTCTCCACCAGATAGGAGGCGAAGAACAAGGCGAAAGCGATCTTGGCGAACTCGCCGGGCTGGAAGCTCACCGGTCCGAGGGCCACCCAGATGCGGGCACCGCGGATGGACACACCGATGCCGGGTATCAGTGGCATCACCAGCAGGGCGAGGCCCGCGAACAGGAACGTGTAGCGATAGCGCTCGAGGTCGCGGGCCCGGCGCACCACCAGGAGGGTGAGTACGAACCCGACGATTCCGACCGCGGTCCACGTGGCCTGGAGAGCGGCCAGGTTGGGCTTGAGGCGGACGATGAACGCGTAGCCGATGCCGTTGAGCACTGCTACGAGCGGCAGCAGGAGTCCGTCGGCATCGGGGGCCAGCTTGCGCACGGCCAGGTGGGCGCCGAACAGCAGCGCGGCGATGACCCCGAGGAACGGGACGATGTTCGCTGGTACCGATGCTGTCTGGCCCAAGCTGGCCAACGTGTAGGCCCCACCGGTGATGGCCACGGCCAGGATGATCAGGCCGAATTCGGCTCGCCGTCGGGCCTTGCCCATCACCGAAGGGTCGACGGTCCGCCGACCGAGCGCGGTCATGGACCAGCCGTGGTGGTGGTGGCCGCTGCCGTCGTGGTGGTGGTCGCCGCGTCGCTGGGAACGGTGGTGGTCGTGGCCGCGGGAGCGGTCGTCGTGGTGGTGACGCTGTCGTTCTGTGCGGCCTCACGGTCGCTGATGATCGAGCGCAGGTTGGCCACGTAGCGCATGGCATCGGCCTTGGACCCGAACTCCTTCTCGTCGGCCACCGTCTCCTGGTACTTCAGGGGCAGGTCGTCACGCTTGACGGTGGTGGTATCGGACAGCTTCGGGTCGAAGAACAGCACCCCATCGGGTTTGCCTTGGTAGACGACCACGTGGTCGGCGTCGTCGAAGGTGACGAAGTAGGTGTTGCGGGCGGTCCAACCCACCGCTCCGACCACCGCGGCACCGATGAGGGCCAGGAGGACGAAGAAGCCGACCACGCCCCAGGTGATGCGCCGGGTGCGGACCTTGTCGAGCGACGAGAACGGGTCTTCGATCTCGGTGGCATAGTCGTCGTCGGCATCGGGTAGCGAGCTGTGCCGGTCGGCGAAGGCCGGGGAGTCGTCGTAGATGCCGCCGTCCTTGGCCAGTGGCATGGATGCCGTGTCGTCGGCTGCGGCCGCGGCTTCTTTGGCGGCGGCCTGTTCGGCGAGGATGGCCGACGCGATCTGGGCTCGGCCGCCGTCGTCGAGGACATCGACGATCACCACGGTGATGTTGTCTCGACCACCGTGCTCGTTGGCCTGGCGGACCAGTTCGGCGGCCGCTTCGTCGGGGTCGGCCAGGCGGCGGAGGATGGCGGCCATCTGGTCGCTGGTGACTTCGTTGCTCAACCCGTCGCTGCACAGCAAGAAGCGGTCGCCGGTGAAGGGCAGAACGGTGCCGCTGTCGATCTTGACGTCGATGTCGATGCCGAGCGCCCTGGTGAGGATGTTGCGCTGCGGGTGGACCTCGGCCTCTTCGGGGCTGAGCCGGCCGTCGCGGACGAGGTCTTCCACGAGGCTGTGGTCGTGGCTGAGCTGGACGACCTCGTCGTCTCGGAACAGGTAGAGGCGGGAGTCGCCCACGTTG
This sequence comes from Aquihabitans sp., assembly GCA_039924035.1. Taxonomy (GTDB): domain Bacteria; phylum Actinomycetota; class Acidimicrobiia; order Acidimicrobiales; family Iamiaceae; genus Aquihabitans. The sequence goes on from JBDTBS010000082.1 coordinate 11,041, forward strand.
ACCCACCCGACGACGGCAACCTCTTCTTCGGGGGTGTCCACCAGTTGGACGGCCACGAAGGTGGTTCCCATGCCGTGGAGGCTGGGGTCGCTGCCAGCCTTCTCGAAGATGAGGCGGTTGGCTTGGCGAACCGCGTCTACGAGCACCTCGAGGTCCGCTTCTGTGGCCTTCTCCTCGGCCAACGCCACGGCCATGGCCGAGGCCACCTCGCCCCCCTGATGGCCACCCATGCCGTCGGCCACGCCGTACAGCTCATGCTCCTGCACGACCAGGAACGAATCCTCGTTGTTGGAGCGGATCTGGCCCACGTTGGTGGCATGTCCGGCACGCAAGGTGGTCACACGAGCTCCATCACTGTGTTGCCGACCTGAAGCCGGTCTCCTCGGCGCATGACCTGGGGGCCGTGCACCTTGTTGCGGTTGAGGAAGGTGCCGTTGGTCGACCCGAGGTCCTCGACGAACAGCTGACCTTCCTTGGCGAACACCCGGGCATGGATCTGGGAGGCGTAGGTGTCGTCGATGGTGACGTGACAGCCAGCGGCCCGGCCCACGGTCAACTCGTCGGCCAGCGGATAGCGCCGACCTTTCATGGCCGGCGGTTCGAGCACCGTCAGTTGCACAGGGGCCGCTTTGCGCTGGACCCGGCGGGCTTCCTTCTGGGCCCGCCGAGGTGAACGTTCGATCACCTTCGGGCCTCGGATCTCGGTCCACACCGCCCGCAGGACTCGCAGAAAGAACAGGTAGAGCAGGGCCAGCAGACACAGTTTGAGAATCGTGAGGAGCTGCTGGTCCATATCCCGTGAGACTCTACCGGTCGCCCGTGGCGCGCTTTGGTAGGGGCGGCTGCTCGGTCAGGAGGCCTCGAAGGCCACCAGCGTGTTGCCGAAGGTGATTTCGTCGCCGTCGGTTAGTTCGTGGGAGCTGATCCGCACCCCGTTTACCCGTGTGCCGTTGGTGGAACCGAGGTCTACGAGGACCCAGCCGTTGCCGTGGGGACGGACCTCGGCATGGTTGCGGCTGACGTTGGGATCGGCCAACTGCACCGTGGATTCCGGTTTGCGACCGAAGGTGACCACGGCTTCGCTGAGCGACAACCGTTCACCGGTGGGGAGCACCAGTGAACCGGCGCCCACGCCGCCGGTTCCTTCACGCATCCGTCCGGTGATCTGGAATGCTCCGGTGTGCTGGCGTTCGTTGATCTCCAGGTGGACCGACACCGGCCCCATGAACACGTAGCCCTCGTCTCGGGCGTGCTCCCGGGCGGCCTCGGCCAGCTCCCGTCGCAGGCTGTCGATCACCTCGGCGAACCGTTCGAGGTCGGCCTCGCTCAGTTCGACGGTGTACTGGTTGGGGACCACGGTGCGACCCCGCACGTCGACCGAACGGTTGTCGTCCATCTCGCGCACGAGTCGACGCCCGAGTTCCACAGGACGGATACCGGAACGGAAGATGCGGGCGAAAGTGCCCTCCACCATGCGTTCCAGTCGACGTTCGAAAGCCTTCAGTGCCACGACCGGAGGTTACCGGTGGGAGCGCTAGGGGTCGGTACGCTAGGTTTTCCAGGCCCACTCGCGCGAGTGGCGGAATTGGCAGACGCGCTGGATTCAGGTTCCAGTGTCCTAACGGACGTGAGGGTTCAAGTCCCTCCTCGCGCACTCAGAGAACGCATAGACGGCCACCCCACCGGGTGGCCGTCTGCATTCCCGGGGTCTTGGTGGCGGTCGAACTGGCCGGGACGGCACCGCCGTGGGTGGGCCTGAGGTTTCAGCAGGTCGCCACTAATGTCGGCGGTAAGCGGTGGGCGTGGAAAGGTGTCCTGTCCGGAAGGTCAGGCCCTGTTCGGCCCGCTGTGCCCAATCGAGTTCGTTCCCCGACCGCCCCGGTCCTCACCCCACATCAGGAGTTCCGAGCCGATGTCCCCGCTGCGCAAGGTCCTGACAGGGCTATTCGTCGTTGCGCTTCTGGCTGGCATCGCCGCTTCGTCCTGGATCTCGGGTGAGAAGGACGACCCGCTGGCCACCGGGTCGTCCACCACGATCCCTGGGTCCGACGGGCAGCGCTTTCCTGCCGATCAGGTGGTGTGGCAGACCCGCGTGACCGGCGGGGTCCTGACCGATGTGTCAGAGGCCGCGGCCGTCCCGGTGATCACCATCTATGGCGATGGTCGGATATTCCGGTCGGCGCCGTTCAAGGACCGTCGGTTCGACCAGCCAGTACCGGTGATGACCGCCAAGGTCGACGTCGGGCTGTTGTCGGCCTTCGTCACCAGGGCCGAGACGTCGGGACTTTTCGATACCGATACCGACTTCGGGAAGCCCGACGTACCCGACATGGCCACCACCGTTGCCATGCTGCACGGCAAGAACGAACCGCTCTGGCTCGAGGCCTATGCCCTCGGGGGTCGTTTCGACGCAGACCTGTCCGATGCGCAGGCCGAGAGCCGCGAGGACCTGCGTCGGTTGTTGGCTGCCGCCGAGGAGTTGGTGCCGATCCCGGAGCCTTGGATGCCCGAGCGGGTGCGAGTCATGCGACTGGCCGACGATGCCACCTTCGACCCCAAGCCCGATGCCGACGCGGGGGCCGAGCCGCTGCCGTGGCCTGGCCCCGATCTCGACGAACTGCTGCAGCCCACGCCGGAGGGCTCGTCGGCATTGGCCTGTGGCGAGGTGACGGGTTCCGCGGCCGCGGCCCTGTTCGACGATGCCACGGAGAACCCTCTGCCGCAGTGGAGGGTCGATGGCAAGGTCCGCACGCTGATCCTGGTGGCCTTGCTTCCCGGTGAGGCAGCCTGCCCCACCGCCTGAGGTCAGCCGGCCGGGTCAGCTAGCAACTGGTCGGTCGCCAGGTCGGCCGATCACTGGCTCAGCGGTCGTGTCCGACACGGCGCTGGCACCGGCCAGCATCTGCTGGAACCAATAGCCGCTGTCCTTGATGGTGCGCTGTTGGGTCTCGTAGTCGACGTAGACGAGGCCGAACCGGGGGATGTAGCCCTCGGCCCATTCGAAGTTGTCCATGAGGGACCAGCAGAAGTAGCCGTCGACGGGGATGCCATCGTTCTTGGCTCGCAGGACCTCGGCCAGGTGCTCCTTGTAGAAGGCGGTCCGGCGACGGTCGTGCACCCGGTCACCCTCGAGGGTGTCGGGCACCGCGGTACCGTTCTCGGTGACCAGCAAGCGGAGTTTCGGGTCGTAGGCGTGGACCATCTCGAGCGCCTCGTGGAGCCCGTCGGGTTGGACTTCCCAGCCCATGGCCGTGATGTCGTAGTTGCGGAAGTCGCGGCTCATCGTCGGGATGCCGTAGAGGCGGGGGATCGGTGCCGGACGGACCAGGACCCGGGTGTAGTACTGCACGCCGAGGAAGTCCCAGTCGACCTTGATGGCTTCGTCGTCGCCGGGCTTGATGTAGCGCTCGATGCCACCCATCCACGGTGAGGCATCGATCGGATAGCCGAGCCCGAAGTTCGGTTCGATGAAGATCCGGTTGGCGAACGCATCCATGGATGCTGCGGCCTTGCGGTGCTTGGGCGTATCGCCCTTGGTTCGCATGGGCGTGATGATGTGGGTGGTGCCCACGTTGGCATCGGCGTGGTTGGCCCGGATGGCGTCGGCGCCGGCGGCCTGGCTCAGGTTCACGTGGTGGGTGCCGGCCAGGAACTTGCGGAGGCTCCGCACCCCGGGGGCATGGATGCCCGACAGGTAGCCACCGAGCAGGAACGAGCACGGCTCGTTGAAGACCATCCAGTTCTTGACCCGGTCACCGAGCGACTCGGAGACGGTGTGGGCGAACTCGCCGAACCAACTGACCACGTCTCGGTTGGCCCAACCGCCCTGCTGCTGGAGCACGTCGGGGAGGTCCCAGTGGTAGAGGGTCACCCACGGTTCGATGCCGCGTTCGAGGTTGGCGTCGACCAGTCGGTTGTAGAAGTCGAGGCCGGCCTGGTTGACCTTGCCCTTGCCGTCGGGCAGCACCCGGGGCCAGGAGATGGAGAACCGCTGGGCATCGAAGCCGAGGTCGGACACCAGAGCGGTGTCTTCTTCGTAGCGGTTGTAGAAGTCGCAAGCCACCTTGCCGTCGGTGCCGTCGCGCACCTTGCGGGGCTTCTCGGTGAAGGTATCCCAAATGGACGGACTCTTGCCGTCGACGTCCCAGGCCCCTTCCACCTGGTAGCTGGCGTGGGCCACGCCCCAGATGAAGTCGTCGCCAAATGCGTGACGGTTGATGTGATCCATTTTTACATCATGGCCGACAGCGCACCCTTACAGCGATAGGCCATTCGGACCTCGGGCGGTATCAGCCGTTGGCGAGCGTGTTCAAGAACTGAGCGGCCAGCGGACCGGCCACGGCGCCGCCGCCCCCGCCGCCTTCCACCAGCACTGCGAAAGCCACGTCGCCTTGGTAGCCGGTGATCCAGGCATGGGTCTCGGGGGGTGATGCGGTACCGAACTCGGCCGTACCGGTCTTGCCCCGGACCTCGCCGCCGGTGACGTCGGCCAGCACCGTGCCGGTCCCTTCGGTCACCACTAGGCGCATCATCTCGCGTAGTTGGATGATGAGGTCGGCAGGTAGTTCGGGCCCGGCTGGAGCTTCAGGGGCGTCGGGGTCGATCACCAGCAGCGGTTCCACCGATCGGCCGGCAGCCACCGACGCGGTAGCCAAGGCAACGTGTAGCGGGGTGGCTTCCACCCGGCCCTGCCCGATCATCTGGGCCGCGTGCTCGGTGGCATCACCATCGGTGGGCACCGAGGCCCCGAACAGTGGGGCGCCGATGTCTAGCGGCCGGTAGCCAAGACGGGCCGCGGTGTCGGCCAACTGATCTGTGGTGACGGTGCTGGCCAAATTCACGAAAGCGGTGTTGCACGACTTTGAGAAGTCGGTTCGGAAGGGAACGGCGCCGAGTGAGAAGCCTCCGGCGTTGCGGAACGTCTTGCCAACGGTGATCTCGGCCGGACAGTCGACCATGGTGTCGGGCGTGGTGCCGTGCTCCAGCACGGCCAGGCCGGAGGCGATCTTGAACACTGATCCCGGGGCATACCGACCGATCAGGGCCCGGTTGTAGGCCGAGGACCCCGACGGTCCGTTGGCCACGGCCAGAACTTCCCCGGTGCTGACGCGGATGGCCACCAGAGCGGAAGGTCCCTCGGTGTTGGCCATGGTGGCATCGGCGACGGACTGGACGCGGCGGTCGAGGGTGACGGTGATCGACTGGCCTGGTTCGGCAGCGAAGACCTTGAGGGCTCGCGGCGTGCCGTCGGTGGTGACGGCTTCGACGGTGAGGCCAGCCTTCCCGGCGAGTACGTCGTTCTGACTCAGCTGCAGACCCGACACCCCGACGATGTCACCTTCGCGGATGGCCCCGTCGGAACCTTCTGCAGTTTCGGCGCTGGCCTTGTCTGTGGCTCCGAGCAAGCCGCGGGCGAAGTTCGGGGGTAGGACATCGCCATCGGCTTCCTCGCGGAACACGGTGCCGGGTAGCGGTTGGATCTGGTCTCGGATGACGTCGTAGGCCGACCGGTCGAGGGTGATGACCTCGACGAACGCGTCGGGACCGGATGACGCCACCTTGGCCACCAGCTCATCGGGATCAACCGCGACCAGGGAGGCCACCGCGCGGGCCGTGG
>JBDTBS010000083.1:0-20199 GCA_039924035.1 Aquihabitans sp.
ACGACGTGAGCGGCCTGCGGGCTCCCGAGCTGGCCCCGCTGGTGGCCCGTCACCGGGCCGGGCTGGTGGTCATGCACACCGCCGCTCCCCCCAAGACCCGACTGCAGGACCGTGATCTGTATGACGACGTGGTCTCCGACGTGGCTTCGTTCCTGGCCGACAAGATCGCCGAGGCCGAAGCGGCCGGTGTCGATTCACGGTCCATCCTGGTCGATCCCGGACCCGACTTCACCAAGACACCCGCCCAAACCGTTGCCGTGCTCCGTCGTCTGACCGAGGTCAACCCCACCGGCCTGCCGATGCTCCTGGCTCTCTCTCGCAAGGACTTCGTCGGTGCTCTCACCGGCACTCGCCCCAAGCAGCGCTTGGCCGGCACCCTGGCGGCCATCGCGGCGGTGGGTAGCGGTTCAGGGGTGGTGTTGCGGGTCCACGACGTGGCTGAGACCCGTCAGTTTCTCACGGTGTTCCAGGCCCTGACCGAGGACCTGGACATCGATCCCGATCTGATGCTCACCGACGACCTGCGCTGGGCCGCTGGCCGTCCCGATGGAACCGAGGCCGTGTGATGACCGACCCTGTACTGGCCAAAAGGGCCCGCTTCGTGAAGCTCGTGGCCGCTGGGAAGCGGGTTGGCTACTCGCTGTTCCTGCTGGCCATCGTCGCCTTCTTCTATGGCGTGTTCACCAAGTTCACCGAGTCCATCGTCACGATCGTCACCGCCAGCCTGGTGGTCGGATCGCTGATCCTGGCCCCAGCCATCGTGTTCGGTTATGGCATCAAGGCCGCCGAACGTGAAGAGCGGGGTCTCAGCTCAGGCCACTGACGGTATCGGTGGCTCTGGCCCGGAGGCCTCACACCTGCCATCGACGCACGGGGACGAAGCCGACAACAGGTGTGAGGCAGGCCCGGAGCCGGTGCCGACGTCGGGTTGGTCCGACGCCGGCTTGGACCGGGCGATTGGGGCCTCAGGCACCACCGAGGCGACGGCGGCGCAGGAGGAGCACACCCCCACCGATCAGGACCAGCATGAAGCCAGTGGCAACGGTGCCGCCGACATCACTACCGGTACGGGTGAGGGTGGTCGGCCCTGGTGTGGGACCAGAGCCAACGGGTGCCGGGCCTGGCGTTTGAGCCCGAGGGGTCGTGGTCGTGGGCGTTTTCACGTCCTCGACCTCGATGATCACCGTCTCCTCCTCATCGTGGTTGTTGGTGGGGTCGGGATCCTCGGTATCGGTGGTGACGTCGACCACGTTGGTGACCTCCTTGGCCGCCGAGTCGTCGACGAACACCTCGACGGTGATCATCGAGGTCTCACCGGGGGCCAGGCTCGGCCGCTGGCAAGTGACCAGGGTCTCGGTGACGTCGCAGGCCCAGCCATCGCCGCTGGCCGAGGTGGCGAGCACGCCGGCCGGCAGTTGGTCGATGGCCTCCACCCCGACGGCCGTGGACGGACCCTCGTTGGTAACGGCCAGCTCATAGGTACCGGCTTCGCCAAAGGTGAGATCGCCGATCAGGGTCTTGTCGACCGAGAGGTCAGCGTTGGCCGTGATGGTGGTGACTGCTCCGTCACCACCAGTGGCCTCGTTGCCCTCATCGTCGACCGCAACGGCATCGACGGTGTCGGCCTGCTGGGCAGCCTCGTCGCTGAGCACCGCCAAGGTGAACGAGCAGTTGTAGCTCTCACCTGCGGCCAGCACGGTGCCGACCACGCAGTCGGTGGCCAACACAGGGTCGGTCACCTCGGTGATCGAGAATGCCCCGCCCACCCCTTCGATGGTGTCGGTGAGCGACGTGACCGTGACCGACTCGTCGGGCGAGTCGTTGGTGACCGTCACCTGGAAGGTGACTTCACCTCCGGGGGCGCCGACGGTCGCGTCGCCGTTGTCCTTCACCACCGAGATGGCAGGTAGGACATCAGTTACCTCGACGGTCTCGGTATCGCTGGGGTGCGTTGAGTTCCCCTCGTCGTCCTTCAGGGTGAACCTGATGGTGTCGGATATCTGGTCACCGGCATTGGCCCCGGTGATAGCCAGGGTGAAGGAGCAGTCGTAGTGCGCTCCAGGGGCCAGGACCGCCCCGACGCCACAGTCGGTGGCGGTCACCATGCCGCCGACCTTGGTGACATCGACGGGGACACCGTCGACTTCGTCGCTGATGGAGGTCACGGTGGCCGCTTCGACGGTCGACTTGTTGGTGACCCGGACATGGAAGGTGGCCGGGCCACCAGGCTCGGACACCGTCGGGCTATCGGCCTTCTTGGTGGCCTTGCCGGTGGGTAGCACGTCGGTTATGTCGACCACCTCCGAAGCGCTTCCCGATACCGGGTCACCGTCGTCGTCGGTCCCGGTCACCTTCACCTTGTCTGTTGTGCGGTCACCGGCATTGCCGACTGCCTCCTGATCGAACGAGCACGAGGTACTGGCCCCTGGAGCCAACGAGGTACCGATCAGAGCCGGGCACGTACCACTGGCATCGAAGGATTTCCCACCGTTGACGGAATCGCGGATGGTGTCGATCACCACCACATCGGCAGGCGAGTTGTTGGTGATGCCCACCGTGTAGGTGACCGAGCCTCCCGGCTCGGGCACCGACGACACCGACGCTGTCTTGGTGACCGAGATGTCCGAAGCCACATCGGTGATGTCGACGACCTCGCTGCCCTGCCCGGTGACGGGCTGGCCATCATCGTCGGTTCCCTCGACGGTGACGGTGTCGTGGATGGCATCACCGGCATTGCCGGTGACGGTGAGCGTGAACGAACAGGTCACCGAAGCGCCGATGTTCAGTTCGTGGTCGATGAAGGATGGGCAGTCGCCGCCGGCAGCAAATGCCGGCCCCCCATCCACCGAGTCGACGATGCTGTCGATCGTGACCTTGTCGGCAGCCGACGTGTTGGTGACCTTCACCGTGTAGGTGACCGGGCCGCCGTTCTCGGCGAGGCTTTCGACCGAGGCGGTCTTGACCACCGTGATCGACGAGGCGACATCAGTGATGGCCACGGTCTCGTCGGCACTGTTGCTCACCGGCTTCCCGTCGTCGTCAGTAGCTGAGACGGTGACGGTATCGGCCACGTTGGCTCCGGCATTGCCGGCCACGGCCATGGTGAACGTGCAGGAGGTTTTGCCTCCAGGGGCCAGGTCGGTGCCGATGAGATCGTCACAGGTACCGTCCACAGCCGCCGCCGGGTTGCCGTCGACGGCATCGACGATGGAACCGATCTTGACGGTGTCGGCCTCTGAGGTGTTGGTGATGCCCACCGTGTAGGTGACCGGGCCACCGGGCTCGGGCACGGAGGCGGGGTTGGCCGTCTTCGTCACCGTGATCGACGAGGCGAGGTCTGTGATGGTGACCTCGGCCTCGTCGCTATCTGTGGTGTCGTTGCCGTCATCGTCGGAAGCCCCGACGGTGACCACATCGGTGACCGTGTCACCAGCGTTGCCGGCCACCCCGAGGGTGAACGTGCAGTTGATGCCACTCTGAGGGGCCAACGTGGTGCCTACCAGAGCGGCACAGGTACCGAGCGCTGGGAAGGCGGGCCCGCCGCCGACGGAGTCGGCGATCGAGTCGATGGTCACGGCCTCGGCCGTCTTGTTCTGGATGGCAACGGTGTAGGTGACGTTGCGGGTCTGGCCAGGCGCCGTCTCGGCCACCGAGGTGGGAGCGGCGGTCTTGGTGATCTCGATGACCGGCTTCACGTCGATGACCGCCACCTCGGCATCGGCCGAAGCTGATGTCTTGCTGTCGTCATCGTGAGCATCCACGGTGACCGTGTCGTCGATGGTGCCGTCGGGGAAGTCCCCGGCGTTGACCACGTGGTTCAGCGTGAAGGTGCAGGATGTGGTTGCGCCTACGGCCACCGTGGTTCCGATGATCGGTGCACACGTGGTTGCGGTGATAGATCCCGCGACGACGGTTACGTCGACCGAGGGGCCAGTTTCGACCACATCGGTGATGGAGTCGACGACGACCGGCTCAGCTCCCTTGTTGGTGATGGACACCGTGTAGGTGACCGAACCACCGGGTTCGGGTAGCGACGACACCGACGGGGTCTTGGTGACCGAGATGACCGGGGCCTCGTCGGTGATGCGAACGTTGGCATCGTCGGAGTCTTTGGCGGTGTTGCCGTCGGCATCCTTGGCCGTGACCTCGACCACGTCGTTGACGGTGGTCCCACCGTTGCCGGTCACCGTGGCGGTGAACGTGCAGGTGGCCGCTTCGTTGATGGCCAACGACTTTCCGACCAGGCCGTTGCAGGTGGTGGCGGTGATCGGGGCGGCTACGACACCCAGGTTCACTGCAGCACCTCCACCGATGGCATCGGTGATGGTCTTGATGGTGACCGGCTCGACCGAAGTGTTGGTGACGGTCACCTTGAAGTCAGCCGGTCCTCCGGGCTCGCCAACCGTCGAGGTGACGGCCTGCTTGGCAACGGTGATGGACGGTGCCGGAGCTTCGTTGGTGAACGTACAGGTGACGTCCTGGCCGGGGGCAACGGTCACCGACTTGGGATTCTGCTGGCCGGTGCAAGAGGCCGAGGTGAGATCCCATGGGGATGCATCGCTCTCGGCGATGTTGTAGGTGCCCACCGCAGCGGCGCCCGAGGTGGTCGCCGTTCCACCGGATGCGTTACCGGTCGTGGTGAGGCTGAAGTCGCCGAGGCTGGGAACGTTGGAGGTGAAGCCGAAGGTTCCATTGGCACCGGAGGCCTTCTTCACCACCGTGATCGTCCCGGGATCGGCATCGTTGGTGAACGTGCAGTTCCACCGCTGACCCTCGCCGACCATCAGGTCGGTGGGCGATGCCTTCTCTGTGGTCTGGGTGGTGTTCAGGTCGTCACAGGTGGCCGAGGCCAGGGTGAACCCGGCGGCGGGAGTTTCCACCACCGAGTACTTGCCGGGATCGACGGCATTGAACGATCCGTGCTGGCCGTGGCCCAAGCCGGTGACCGTTCCTATGGAACTCGTCCCGCTCTTCAGGGTGAAGTCGAACTTGGCCCCGAGGTTGGAGGGGTTGACCTTCTTGGTCACCTGGATGGTGGAGGTCTGCACCTGGCGGTTGTAGACCTCACAGCTCACTGATTGCTCTGGCCCGACGGACAGTGCCCCTAGCTGCTGGGCGATGTCCTTCGACTGCCCAACTGCGTTGGTGCCGACCGAGTCGAGGAACTTATCGGGCGTGGAACCGTCGAGGTTGTTGCGGTAGCAGCGGGCACCGTTGTAGACCCAGCCGCTCTGAGCGGTCTCGGTGAGGGCGACGCTTGCCGTCCCGTCCACCGGGTCGTTCTCCCACTTGAAGCTGACGCCGCCGCTGTCGTCGGTGGTCTGGGTGGCCGAAGCGCCAGTGGCGGTGCTCGGCCGCTGCCAGCTGGAGGGTTCAGGGCTCACGTTGGCGCTGAAGGTCCAGGGATCGGTCTCGTCGGCCCGTACTGCAGGTCCACCGTTTGCGGGCTGGAGGTACTTGGTGACGTTGAGAGACGGGGCGCAGTTCTCTTTCACGAACGCCTGAACGATGGCCTTCAGCTGCGTGGTGTTGGGGGTGATGACGTAGTCGGCGGTGCCGAACGGCATGTCGGGATCCCCGTTGCCATCGATGGTCATCTCGTCGGGGCCGGTCACCTGACTCAGGCGAGTCTTGCTGTTGCTGCCGGAGAGGCCGATGCCCACACCGAACATGTGGCTCGCACCTGGTGCGGTCTTGAGCGAGTTCGCCTCGGTGATGGCTTGATCGACGTTGGCCTGTGAGACCGAAGAGCCGTCGCCGGCCAGGTTGCCATCGTGGCCGTTTGGCGTGACCTCATTGCGTCGGGTCGGGTCGCCGTCGGTGAGGAAAACGACCACGTCGCCGCCCTTGCCCGGACTGCGCCTGACCACCTCCAGGGCATCGTCCCAGTTGGTGGAACCGCTACCTGAGCCAGATGTGGGGGCGGTGTACTTCGCCGGATCCCGGAAAACCACGTCGTTGAGGGTGGATGTCAGGTTTCCTGCGGCGTTCACTCCCTGAGCGCGATCGCTGAACACCACCACCTTCAAGGTGGATGGCGTGCCGATCAACGCTTTGGCGAAGGCATCGGCTGCGGAGCGGATGTCTTTCGCCTCGTCGCTGCTGATCGAACCGGAGTCGTCGAGGACCAACGACACGTCGAGCCCGCACGACGGCGGCAGGTCTGGGTTCTTCACGATGTTGGGAGTGGCCGCAGCCATCAGCGGCGGTAGGCCTTGGAAGGCAAGGGCCACGCCGATGAGGGCAAGCGATCGCCGCCACCTGATTCCCCGACGGTTGGACTGGCCTACGTGTGTCCGACGTGCATTCACGGTTCTTCCTCCACGGTTCGAGTGGAGAGGGGCCGGTTTCGCTTCGCTCCCGCTTCATCCAGGTTGCGACCAGTACGGATGAAGGATCAACACGCATCCCGCTCGCCGGTCACAGTACGACCGAGCGTGAGAATTGGCAATACATTCCGTGAGAAAATTCTCTAGCCGAACGCTGAACGTGGCAAGGCGATTTCGGTCGGACACCGACCCCACGCTCAGCGTGGGGACAGATCACCAGGTGCGGCGGAGGAACCGGGCGGCTTGTTCCACCGCCTGATCGGCCAACGGAGTGAGGTTGGCCATGCCGTAGAAACCGTGGATCATGGTCGGGAAGTCCTCGATCTCGACAGAGACCCCTGCGGCGGCGAGCTTGTCGGCGTAGGCCACTCCTTCGTCGTGGAGCGGGTCGTAGCCAGCCACGTGGATCAACGCTGGGGCCAACCCGTCCCGGCCGGACAGATCAGCATGCAGTGGTGAGAGCGCCGGATCCGCAGGGTCCGCGTCGGGCGGCAGGTAGTGGTCGGTGAACCACTGCATGGTGTCGAGGGTGAGGAAGTAACCCTCGCCATTGCCGGTGATCGACGGGAACGAAAGGGTGAGGTCGGTGACCGGATATACGAGCAACTGCGCCGCTAGGTCGAGGCCACCGCCACCAGCAGCATGAAGGGCAACGAGAGCGGCGAGGTTGCCACCAGCGCTGTCTCCACCGACGGCTACGGGTGCATCGGCGGCCCCGAGGTCCGAGCGGTGGGCCATCACCCATTCGGTCACGGCCCAGCAATCGTCGAACGCAGCCGGGGCCGGATGCTCGGGGGCCAGCCGGTAGTCGACCGACACCACCATGCATCCCGCGGCCCGGGCCAGGCGACGGGTGGTGGCCTCCGCGGTGTCGAGGTCGCCGATGACCCAACCACCACCGTGGAACCACACCACGACCCCGCTGACCTGCCCATCTTCAGGGGCGACCACGCGGATCGCCACGAGACCGTCTGGGCCTGGCACCGTCATGTCGCGGGTAGCGATCCCGGCCACCATCTCTCCATCGCCAGCTGCCAAGAGCCGGTAGACGGCCCGAGCATCGTCGGGACTCATCGACGACATGGGCACCGTGGTGTCGGCCAACAAGGCCAGCAAAGGCTCCAGGTCAGGATCCACCGGAGGCCGCTCAGGAGCATTGGCGGTGGTGGTTGACGGCAGGTGCTCGGGCAAGGGCTTCTCCGGGTGACCGGGCCCGTGCATCGGGCCGATTCCGGTGACCGTAGCCCGCACGACTTGACCGCCGGGTCAAGATAGGGTTCGTTCACTCCCGCCCCCGACCCAGATGGATCACCCATGAAGGCAGCAGTACTACCAGCAGTCGATACCCCGCTAGAGGTCCGCGACAACATCGAGATCGCCGCGCCCGGCCCCGGCGAGGTCCGCATCCAGATGGTCGCCTCCGGCGTGTGCCACTCGGACCTCTCAGTGCAAAACGGCACCATTCCCCTCCCGACCCCCATCGTGCTCGGCCACGAAGGGGCTGGCATCGTGGAAGAGATCGGCGAAGGGGTCTCCCGGGTGAAGGTCGGCGATCACGTCGTCCTGTCATTCGTGCCCGCCTGCCTCGAGTGCCACATGTGCACCCACGGTCAGCCGTACCTGTGCGAGAAGTCGGCGGCTCAGGCTGCCGGCGGCATGCTCGACGGCACCACCCGCCTCACCAGCGGCGGAGCACCTCTCCACCAGATGGCCTGCCTCGGAACCTACGGCGAGCAAGCCATCGTGCCGGAGATCTCGGTGGTCGCGATCCCCGATGATGTTCCCCTCGACATAGCCGCCCTCATCGGTTGCGGCGTGCTCACCGGCGTCGGGGCCGCCATCAACACCGCCGACATCACCCCAGGCGACACCGTGGCCGTCATCGGCTGCGGCGGCGTGGGCCTCAACGTCATCCAAGGCGCCAAGATCGCCGGAGCGGCCAAGATCATCGCCGTCGACATGTTCGACTCCAAGCTGGAGATGGCCCGCGAGTTCGGCGCCACCCACACGGTCAACGCCGGCGAAGGTGACCCTGTTGCCGCCGTTGCTGCCCTCAACGAAGGCCGCGGCGCCGACGTCTCATTCGAGGTCATCGGCCTCGGAGCCACCATGCAGCAGGCCATCGACACCGTCCGACCCGGTGGGCAGGTCATCCTGGTCGGCGTCCCCCGCATGGACGTGATGCTCAACCTCAACGTGGCCTTCACCTGGCTCTACCTGGCCAAGTCGATCAAGGGTTGCTGGTACGGCTCGGCCAACGTCTACGAAGATGTTCCCAAGCTGCTCGAGCTCTGGAAGAAGGGCGAGCTGAAGCTCGAGGAGTTGATCTCCCAGGAGGTCAGCATCGACCAGGTCAACGAGGCCTTCGCCGACATGCAGGCCGGAACCGTGGCCCGTTCGATCATTCGCCACCGCCCAGGCTGACCTTTGGGGGTGCCGCCCCGGACCCGTGCACGGCACGTCGATCCGGGGCGGCCACCCATGGCCGCATAACCTTGTGAAGCCGTCGCACCTCGGGGGCAGGAGACCAATGACCGCCGCCACCCGACCCGCCACCGCACGCCTCCCCGCTGCGGAACGTCGCGAACAGTTGTTGGAGGTGGCCCGGCACGTGTTCGCCGAGCACGGCTATCACGACACCTCGATGAACGACGTGGCCAAGGCCGCCGGGGTGACCAAACCGGTGCTCTACCAGCACTTCGATTCCAAGAAGGCGCTCTACCAAGAGCTGGTCGACCAGCTCGGAGCACAGCTCGAGCAGGCCATTCTGGGGGCCGTCGAACTGGCATCGGGACCTCGCCAGCAGGTGGAAGCCGGATTCCGGGCCTACTTCCGCTGGGCCACGGGCCAGGGGGAGGCATTCCGGGTCCTCTTTGCCGATCGAAACCGCACCGACCCAGAGCTGGCCAATGCCGTATCCAAGGTGGAGTCGATGGTGGCCGAGACGGTGGCCTCGTTGATCCTCGTGGAGGGACTGTCCGACGACGAACGACACGTTCTCGCCTTCGGTGTGGTGGGGCTGGCCGAAGCCACCAGCCGTCGCTGGCTCGGTCTCGGGCTCGGACCGGGTGACGATGCCGATGCTTTTGCCGACACCGTGGCCCGGTTGGCCTGGTCGGGCCTGCGAGGCATCAACCCCTGACCATGGACATCGCTCGCCGCATGGCGCGGCACCTGACCGGTCGCGACGCTCGCTCGGCCGCGGCCCTCGTCATCACCGCAATGGTGGTGCTGTGGCTAGTGGCCCCACCGACGGGAAGCCCGGCGGATGCACGTGAGATCCCTGGTGACCGGCCCACCCGGGTATTGACCGTCGGTGACAGTGTCATGGAAGGCGCGGCCGGGGCCATCCCCGCTGCTCTCCCGGGTCGGGAAGTGGTGGTCGACACCCAGGTGAGCCGATCTACCGGGGCCAGCGTCGACGCCGCTTTGTCCCATGGCACCGACTTCGATGTGGTCGTGGTCCTCCTCGCCCACAACGACGGGGGTAGCCCGGGCGCCTATCAGCCCGCCTTCCGTCGCCTCTTCGATGCCTATGGCGACAGCCCTCGCATCGTGGCCCTCACCATCCACGAGGTCCGGCCCTACTACTCCACGGTGAACGCCTTCCTGCGGGGCGAGGCCGATGCCCGCGACAACCTGGTGGTGGCCGACTGGAACGCCGTAGCCCAGCAGAACCCGGGGGCCACGGGCGGCGATGGCCTCCACCTCACCGGCACCGGGGCATCGCTGATGGCATCGCTCATCGCCGACAACGTGGCCGCCGCGGAGCAGGACCTGGCCCCCACCACCACGACAACGACCACCACGACAACGACGGCACCGACCACCACCACAGCGGCCCCGACGACCACCACCATTCCGGCAACCACCACAGCAGCCCCGACCACGACGACCACCGGGCCCCGTTTGGACCGGACCGTGGCCGCCATGCCGGCCCCTCCTCGGTCACCGCCGGCTTCCGACGGTGACCGCACAGCCACCGTCGCGGTCTGGGTGGTCCTGGCCGGCGGCACCGGCCTGCTGGTTCGGTCGTCGCTGAGAGAGGCCAGCAGGTCCCGCTAGAGCGGGTGGCCGACCTGGAAGGTGGCGGTGAGGTCGGTACCCCAGGTCCCAAAATCAGGGGCCCTGGGTAGGCCGAGCGTGCGGAGTTCGTCGGCCATCGGCCCCTCGCCCAACTCGATGACCACGTCGGCCGGGTCGACCAGGGCAGTCCCGAGATCCATGGCCAGCTTGGTCTCGTGGGGTACCCCGTGGAGGTAGGAGTAGCTCCCGGTCTCCACTCGAGTCGGTAGGCCGTCAGCCGGTCCGGTCGGAAATGAGACCGACAGAACCCGGTGCCCTCCGTCGGCCATCGCGAAGGTGGCCCGACCGCCGTGATGTCGTACCGACAGGTCCTCCAAGGATTTGGGGAACCCCATCACCTCGTTGCCGGCCTGGCAGGTGAACTCCTGATCTACGGGCATGCGGTATACGAACGATCCGATCACCTCGGCGGGGGCGCCGACCGGGCGGGCCAGGAAGCCCAGGTTGACCTCCAGGTAGTCGCCCCACGGATTGTCGTGGTAATCGCACAGGGCCACCACCAACTGGGCCACTCCGTCTGCCACCTGCACGACTTCGAACGCATCGCCAGGGACGAGGGCCTCGGCCTCGGCGGACGGTACCGAGAACACGAAGGTGGCGGCGTCGAAGCGGCCCACCTCCATCGGGAACGTGATGGTTCGTCCCTGAATTTGGCCCCAGGTGGTGGTGTCGCTCATGCCTGCCCCTTCATCGATTCCGCCAGTCAACCACGCCACATCTGTCCCTCCTTGTCGATCGACCGAGGAACGGCGCACGAGAGCTGGTGTCAGTTCGGTCACGTGGCCGTCTCTTCCTGCGGATAACGACTATTATCGAGGGTTGGCCCCCCGCTGACCCCACCACCGAGGACGCATCATGACCGACCTGCAGTCGGCCCCCTTGCCCGACTGGGCAACCGAGTTCGACCACACAAAAGAGGTGTACGCCCAGCGTGCTCCCGAGGTGTGGGACGAGTTACGCGCCACGTGTCCCGTGGCTCACTCCGATGCCCATGGTGGCGTCTGGCTACCCACCCGACACGAAGACATCTCGGCCATCGCCCACGACACCGTCAACTTCAGTTCCGAGGGCGTGATCGTCAACTCGTTCATGCCCGAAGGTCTGGCCCCCGTCGGCTACGCACCGCCGATCACCTCTGATCCGCCGTTCCACGCCGGAGCCCGACGGCTGCTGCTGTCATCGTTTTCCCCAAAGGCCATCAACGCTCTCGAGGACAACACCCGAAAGCTGTGCAACGAACTGCTCGACGACATCGAGGCACAGGGAACTTCCGTCGTCGATGCTGCCCGTCAGTACAGCCAGCACATCCCCGTACGGGTCATCGCCGAGATGCTCGGCCTACCCCGCGAAGACGGCGACCGGTTTCGGACGTTCATCCACCGGGTGATCGAGAAGCCCGGCGAATACGAAGACCTGGCCCCCGAGGACACCCTCGTCCACTACATCGGCAACCACTTGATCGCCCGCCGAGCAGCCCCACCGAAGGACGATCTGATCGGCCATCTCCTAGAGGTGGAGATCGATGGCGAAGGCCTCACCGACGAGCACATCTTCGGCACCGTCGCCCTCCTCATCATCGCCGGGATCGACACCACCTGGTCGGCCATCGGGGCCAGCCTGTGGCACCTGGCCCACCACCCTGAAGACCGGGCTCGGTTGGTGAACGACCCCGAGGTCCCCCCCTTCGCCATCGAGGAGTTCCTCCGCTTCTACGCCCCGGTCACCATGGCCCGCATCGCCGCCGAAGACACCGAGATCGGCGGCTGCCCGGTGGCGAAGCGAGATTGGGTACTACTCCCCTTCCCGGCCGCCAACCGCGACCCCGAGGCCTTCGAGCAGGCCGACGAGTTCATCATCGACCGCCAACGCAACCGCCACGTAGCCTTCGGACTCGGTATCCACCGTTGCCTCGGCTCGAACCTGGCCCGCCTCGAACTGACCATTGCCATCGACGAGTGGATGAAGCGTTTCCCCGACTTCGAACTGGCCGATGCCGATCCCGATGCTGTGCGCTGGTCCACCGGCCAGGTCCGCGGACCCCGCGAGCTTCCCATTCGCATCCTCGGCAAGGATGCCTGATGCACATCGACCTCGATTCCGAGAAGTGCCAGGGCCACGGGCGTTGCTACGCACTGGCCCCCGACCTGTTCGAGCCCGATGACGAGGGCAACGCGGTGCTACTCGTGACCTCAGGGGGCACGGTGCCAGCAGGGTTGGAAGACGCAGCCCGCCTGGCCGCCGACAACTGCCCTGAGTACGCCATCACCGTCAGCGACGACTGAGGGTCGCCGAGCCGGCCAACGCCGGACCATGAACTCCATATAGTCGGGGCATGGACGGAACCCCTGCGCCAATCCGAGTGTTCCTCCTCGACGACCATGAGATCGTCCGCCGCGGCCTCCGTGATCTACTGGCCAACGAAGACGGCATCGAGGTGGTTGGCGAGTGCGGCACCGTGGCCGATGCCATCGAGGCCATCGCTTCCGCCCGACCCCACGTAGCCATCCTCGACGTCCAACTCGGTGACGGCTCGGGCATCGAGGTGTGCCGCGACCTCCGCTCGGCTCACCCCGAGATCGCTTCGCTGATGCTCACTTCCTATGCCGACGACGAGGCCATGCTTCAGAGCACCATGGCCGGCGCGGCCGGATATGTGCTGAAGCAGGTGCGGGGCAATGCCTTGGTCGAGAACATCCGGGCCGCAGCCGAGGGCCGTTCCCTGCTCGACCCCGACCTGATCGAACGGGCCCGGAACCGGCTGCGGGTGACCCGCGATGCCGACGACCGGCTCCGGGCGCTGACCGCCCAAGAGCGCAAGGTGCTCGACCTGTTGGCCGAAGGCCTCACCAACCGACAGATCGCCGAGCGCATCCACCTGGCCGAGAAGACCGTGAAGAACTACGTGTCCAACGTCTTGATGAAACTCGACATGCAAGGTCGCACCGAAGCCGCGGTGTATGCCGCCCGCCACCAATCGGCGAACTGAGCGACCAGAGCTGCCCTGGGTCCGCTCGTTACCCTGATCCCATGGAGTCCGAGCCGATCGAGATCGTCCGCATGCGCCAGCTGCTCGACGCGGTCATGAGCGTGGCCTCTGACCTCGAGCTCGACGTTGTGTTGAAGCGGGTGGTCACCGTGGCCGTGGAACTCGTCGATGCCCGCTATGGGGCGCTCGGTGTGCTCGACCCCGACCGCACCCATCTGAGCGACTTCATCCACGTCGGCATGGACGACGCACTGGTGGCCGAAATCGGCGAACTGCCCAAGGGCCATGGGATCCTGGGGCTGCTGATCACCGACCCCGACCCGGTGAGGCTGGCCGACCTCAACGTCCACCCCGACAGCTTCGGCTTCCCGGCTGGCCATCCGCCGATGGGGTCGTTCCTCGGCGTGCCGATCTTCGTGGGGGGTACGGCCTGGGGCAACCTCTACCTCACCGACAAGCGCGGCGGAGAACAGTTCAACGACCTCGACGAGAAGGTGGCCCTGGGTCTGGCCGCCGCCGCTGGGGTCGCCATCGAAAAGGCTCGGCTCCATGCCCGGGTCCGTGAGCTGGATGTGATCGCCGACCGGGATCGCATCGCCCGGGATCTGCACGACACCGTCATCCAACGCCTCTTCGCCACCGGGTTGTCGCTGGAAGGCGCGCTGCGTTTGGCCACTGCCCCCGAGGTCGCCTATCGCCTCACCCAGGCCGTCGACGACATCGACAATGCCATCGTCGACGTCCGCGCCTCCATCTTCGAGCTCCAGACCAGACCGGCGACCATCCAGGGCACCCGCCGCCATCTTCTGGTGGTTGGCGACGAGGTGACGGCGGCCCTCGGCTTCTCACCGTCATTCCACTTCGTGGGACCCGTCGACGACCAGGGAGCCGAAGTCGACTCAGACCTGGTGGCAGTGGTGCGCGAGGCCTTGAGCAACGCGGCCCGCTACGCAGAGGCCACGGCAGTTTCGGTCACCATCGAAGCGGCCCCCACCGGCCTCACCGTCACCGTCCAAGACAACGGCGTCGGCCCCCTCGAAGAACGCGACGGGGGCCAGGGTCTGCGCAACCTTCGTCGACGAGCGGAACGCCTCGGTGGGACCAGCGCCCTCGAGCCCGTAGACGAAGGTGGGAGCCGGCTGTGGTGGTGGATACCAATACAGCCGACTCCCGCTACCTACGGGTCTCAGTGACCCCCCACCGAGACCACACGTGGGTCCTTCAGATCTAGTCCTCGGTCACGATCATCAGAGAGACCATGCCGATGAACCCTTCGGCGCTTTCAGCGTGGCTGACGATGTGGCAGTGAAACGCCCAGGTACCGACCTCTTCAGCCTTGATGAGGACGCTGTAGCGCTCACCGGGTGACACCCAAACGGTGTCGACTCGGTAGGGCTCGGCCAGCGGGTATCCGTCCTTGGCCACCACGAGGTGGGGCTGACGGTGCAGGTGCATCGGGTGACCCTGGAGACCCTCGTTGTAGTAGTGCATGAGGACCCATTCGCCCTTCTTGGCAACGATGGGCTCCGTCTCGGGGAAGGCCTTGCCGTTTAGGCTGAGGCCGATCACACCGGCATCGTTGAGCACCATTGGGATCTCGTGGTCCACGACCAGGTCCTCGGGGACATCGAGGCCAGCGATGGTGCGGCCACGAGGCAGGTCTATCTGGCCGACCTGCACGATGGCGAAGAGGCCGTTGACGATGGCTTCCTGCCCGTGCATGTGGGCGTGGTACATCCCGAGCTGCGGGAAGCTAGGGGCGGTGAACTCGTAGACGAAGTCTTCGAGTGGGTCGATGTAATCCTGGGTGATGGGGGCCACGCCGTCCATCTCCCAAGGGACGTCGATGCCGTGCCAGTGGATGTCGGTGGCGATCGGCAGCTCGTTGCGGAGGTGCACAGCGACCTTGTCGTTGGGCTGCAGCTTGATCAGCGGTCCGGGAACCATGCCGTTGTAGGTCCAGGCCTTGACGATGTTGCCCGGGTTCACCTGCCAATCCTCGATGCTGGCGGTGAGGTAGAAGTGCTTGGTCCCGTCGGCGCCGATCTCCGGCACCAGCTCACGGTTGCCCTTCTCGACATCGTCGTTGGCATAGCGCTCGGCGAAGTCCAGAAAGGTCTGGACGCCCTCATCCATCGAGTCCTTCATGGCCTCGTTGATGCGCTTGGCATGCTCGTCTGTGGCCTCGAGGGTCGACAGGTCGACGTTGTGAAGCTGGGAGTGGTCGACCTCGGGGAAGTCCTCGGCCGCCACCTCGTTGGTCCCGGTGTCGCCTTCGGTCACCGTGAGGGTGGTGAACATTCCGGCTTCTTTGTGGCCGGGGATCTCGCACATCAGCTCGTAGGGCCCTGGGGCCAGCGATGAAAGATCGAGGCTCTCGGCACCTCCACCGGACATGTCAGTGGTCTTCAGGTCGGTACCGGTGATCGCCAAGTTGTGCACCTGGCTACCGCCGTTGGTGACCGACAGCGATCCACCCTTGGGCAAGGAGACCCCGCCAGGGTTGATGGCGAACTCGGAGAGCGTGACGGGCACCGGGGCGGCCGAGGCCGCTGAGGTGGCATTGCCGTCCCCTGAGGAACCCTTGGCAGCCACGAAGGACACCATGACGATGGCGAACACTGAGGTGAGAGCGGCAAAGCGGGCCAGGAGGGTCTGGTTGGGTGATTCCACTATTTTCCTTCGGTTTTGAGGTCGAGTGAATGGTGCGTTGAATCGGAGCTGAGCATCAGGGTCAAAGGTCACAACTGCGCGGTGGCGTTGGTCACCACGTCGGGTGGCGGGCCGAACGCGCAACGGCGGGCATCCGCCGGTCGACGGATGCCACCAAAGCGATGACGAGGCGATTGGGTCAGATGAGACCGAGTGCGACCATGGCCTGGCTCACTCGGAGGAACCCGACGATGTTGGCGCCCACCACGTAGTTGCCGGGCGAACCATAGGTGGCCGCCGTCTCGAACGTGTTGTCGTGGATGTTGCGCATGATCTCGGCCAGGCGGCGCTCGGTGTACTCGAAGGTCCAGGAGTCACGGCTGGCGTTCTGCTGCATCTCCAGGGCCGAGGTGGCGACACCGCCAGCGTTCGCGGCCTTGCCCGGGCCGAAGGCCACGTTGTTCTGGATGAAGAGGTCGACGGCATCGGGGGTGGAGGGCATGTTGGCCCCTTCCACCACGGCCAGCACCCCGTTCTTCAGCAAGGTGCGGGCATCGCGACCGTTGAGCTCGTTCTGGGTGGCGCAGGGCAGGGCCACCTCGCAGGGCACGTCCCAAACGCTGCCGTCGGACACGAAGGTGGCATTGCCACGGCGCTCGGCGTAGCTGGCGATGCGGCCCCGCTCGGCCAGCTTGATCTGCTTGAGCATCTCGAGGTCGATGCCCTTCTCATCGACCACGTAGCCCGACGAGTCCGAAACCGCGACGACGATGCCGCCGAGCTCGTGGATCTTCTCGATGGCGAAGATGGCCACGTTGCCCGACCCCGACACCACGCAGCGCTTGCCGTCGAGGCTGTCTCCACGGGCTCGGAGCATCTCGTCGACGAAGTAGACGGCGCCGTAGCCGGTGGCTTCGGTGCGCACGAGAGCCCCTCCCCAGGTGAGGCCCTTGCCGGTGAGGACGGCCGACTCGTAGCGGTTGGTGATCCGCTTGTACTGGCCGAACAGGTAGCCGATCTCACGGGTACCGACACCGATGTCGCCAGCAGGCACGTCGGTGTACTCGCCGATGTGGCGGTAGAGCTCGGTCATGAAGCTCTGGCAGAAGCGCATGACCTCGTCATCGCTACGGCCCTTCGGGTCGAAGTCGGCGCCGCCCTTGCCACCACCGATGGGCATGCCGGTGAGCGCGTTCTTGAAGGTCTGCTCGAAGCCCAGGAACTTTACGATGCCGAGGTTCACCGAGGGGTGGAACCGCAAGCCACCCTTGTAGGGACCGAGGGCCGAGTTGGACTCCACCCGAAAGCCCCGGTTGATCTGGATCTCACCGGCATCGTCGGCCCAGGGCACCCGAAAGATGATCTGACGTTCTGGTTCGCAGATGCGTTCGATGGTCTTGTGCTCGGCCAGTTCCGGGTGCTTGGCCAGCACCGGACCGAGCGACGAGAGCACCTCACGCACAGCCTGGAGGAATTCCTCTTGACCAGGGTTGCGGCGTACGACGTCCGCGAAGACGTTGGTCAGCTTCTCGTCCATATGCGGGTAGCTCCTTGGCATGAGTGCCGACCGATCGCCGTCACATTTCTGCGGGAACGAGCGTAGGCACCACCCCGGCTTTCTACCGCATCGACCGACGCCTGACCGACGCGAAAATGGCGCCGGTCCTCCACCCATGTGGTGGAGGATCGACGCCATTTTGGTGGGGTGGACGGTCAGGCCGTGGGCACCGTGGCGAAGTAGCCCTGTACGTCGATGACGTAGTGGCTGGGTCCGCCGTAGTTCTTGAGTGAAAGGTCAAGTGCTCCGGTGGGGGCCAGGGTGATGGCCCCGGTGTTGGTGATGGCCTGGCTCTTGGTGAAGTTCAGGAGCGTGGCGGTGGGTTCCACACTTCCCTTGGGCCAGGCCCGAGTGAAGCCACCACCGGCGGGCGACACCGCGGTCACGGAGATGACGGACGCTGGCGACCCATCGGGGATGCCACACCCGTTGCTCTTCCCGCCCTGCTGGCTGAACTCCCCGCCCGATCCCGCCACCCGGTAGTCCCGTCTGATCGACTTCGGGAAGATGCCGCCACCACCCGTACGGGTGTCGAGGACCCGGCACGGGGTGGTCGGGACGTAGAATGCCCCGTGGGCTCCGACGGGAACGGCGGCCTCGGGCACGTAGTACCCCTGCACGTCGATCACGTAGTGGCTGGGTCCGCCGTAGTTCTGGACCGACAGGTCCAGTGCTCCGGTGGGAGCCAGTTTGAGGGCGCCCGTGTTGGTGGTGGCGATGGCCTTCGAGAAGTTCAGGAACGTGGCACCCGGTGGGATTTCGCCGTTGGGCCAGGCTCGGAAGAACCCATTGCCCGCAGGAGACACCGCCGTCACCGACGCTTCGACCGCCGCGGCGCCATCAGGGATCCCACAGCCGTTGGCACGGCCGCCTTGTGCGGAGAACTCCGAACCTGACCCTGCGACCCGCAGGTTGCGGCTCTCGTTGGCCGTCAACGGTTGGCCACCGCCGATGCGGGTGTCGACCACCCGGCAGGGTTGGAGAGCGACGAAGACCGAGCCGGCGGCGGGCGCAGCCCGGAAGTAGCCTTGGACGTCGATCACGTAGTCCGACGCTGCCACGCTCTTGATCGTGATGTCCTTGGCGCCGGTGGCGGCCACGGTGACCGATCCGGTGTTCGTCGCCGCCTGGCCTCCGGTGAAGTTCAAGAACGTCGCCCTGGGCGGCGTCTCATCGGCTGGCCATACCCGGAGGTATCCGGTATCGGATGGGGCAACGGCGGTGATCGACGCCTGGACAGCAGCGACACCGTCGGGGATGCCGCAGCCTCCGGCCTTGCCTCCTTGGGTGGCGAACTGACCTCCGCTACCGGCCAAGACGTAGCCACGTGCTTCGTCCTTGTCGAACCGGCCACCCCTAGAGCGGGTGTCGACCACTCGGCAGGGGGTGATGGGCGTGTATACGGTGGAACCCGCGGGGATCGGGGGCTTGGGTGGCACGCCGACGATCTGTGAGTGCCAGTAGCGATCGGTCGTGCTGTCGGCGGCCATCATCACGAGACCGGTCTCGTTGGTGTGCGGAGCTTTCGACCCGGTCACGTTGTTGATGTGACCACCCTCACGCTCCATGCGAGTGGTACCGATCCCAGCCGCGAACTGGCCACTGTCGAAGGCGACGTCCTTGGAGTAGATGTACCCACCGTTCTCACCATGGCCGACTGCCCCCTGGGGACCGGTGACGTAGACCGTCGCCGTCTTGGTCTCGGAGTTCAACTGCACGACCGGACGGGTCACGTTGGTGCTGCCCACCCACGCCGTGCGCCGGGTCCAGATGCCAGCGCTCGAGCGCTGGAGCAGGACGATCAGGGGCTGGGTTCCGGCGTCGGTGCTGGTCTTGACCACGGCGAAGACTCGATCGCCCACGGCCTTCAAGCTGATGTGGTCGTCACCGACGTTGGCACCGCCGTAGACGACATCGGGGGCCGACCACCCTCCGGCACCGCCGGCGCCAGCGTGGGTGGCGAAGGAGAACCCGTCGTTGGGTCCGCTCTGGCCGCTGTCCCACATGACACCGACCTCGCCTCCGAAAGCCACCACCGTGGCGATGTCGTCGTTGGTGAGCGTGTTTTCGGACCCGGCGAGCTTCTCGGCCGCCGACCACGTGGTGCCACCGTTGGTGGAGTACTGGGTCCATACCGAACGCGGCAGCGGCAGCGCCGGCGGGACCGGGTCGGGCATGCCGTCGCCCATCGCCCACGCGGCCCACAAGGTGCCGTCCGCCGCCCGGTCGATGGTGAGCGCCTCCATCTCGTGCGGGTTCATGACGACCTCGGCTCCAGCCACGGCGTAGTCGTGGGTCGCCGAGCGGTAGGTGAACCGATGGAGTTGGGTGAAGTTCGAGGCCTTGATCTCGGTGTCACCGGTGTTGCGATCGGTCTTGTGGACAGCGACGAGCAGCTTGTCCCCGTCGACCAGCACATCGGACTTGGCCGTGGAACGGTCATCCAGTTCGGCGAGCCTCGTCCAGGTGCCGTTGGCCTCGAGGCGGGTGAGGAACTGATCACCGGTCGGTCGCTGTTGGGAGTCCACGCCGGTCGCGAACACTTGGACCGAGAACCAGCGGCCGTCATGGAACCAGACCTTGCTCTC
>JBDTBS010000084.1:0-3459 GCA_039924035.1 Aquihabitans sp.
GGATCTGCGGGGTACGCCGGCGCCCTGCAGCAGTGGTGCGTTCGCCAGGGATGGGAGGCACCGGCGGTGGTGGCTCGGTCGGCGGTGCAGTGGATGATCGCCACGGCCGTGGTCGTTGGTATCGCCATCGTCGTGTTGTTGGTGACCGTCGAGGCCGGACCACCAGGCCCGGACCTCATTATGGTTCCGTCGACGGCGTTTGGACGCCCGTTGACTGGAACCGGAATCGGGGTCGGCTTCGTGGCGCTCCTCGTCATGATGATCGTGGCGATGCTGCGTCTGCGCAAGGCCTCGCAGCTCATCCGCCACGGCTTGCGAGCCCAGCGCCAAACGGAGTTCGTCGCGGTCTGAGTCAGCGGCAGCGGGCCTTGAGGAAGGTGCCGATCCAGCGGGCGACCTCGTGGTTGTCGAGCGGTTGGTCGAGCGAGGCCAAGCCCTCGGCGGTGAGTGCTTCGCCGAAGATCGCGTGTCGGGTCTCGGTCAGTTCCCGGGAGAGGTCACGCTCGAACTCGGGATGGGGCTGGATGGTCATGATGTCGTCGCCCAGCGTGTAGCCGGCGTTCGGGCAGTGGTCTGTGCGCAGGAACACTTCGGCCCCGTCGGGGAGCACGCTCACCTGGTCTTGGTGGCTGGCGATCAACCGGACCCGGGCGGTGTCGCTGATCCATGGGTGGCGAGCGACCACGTCGTAGTCGTGGCCTCCGATGCCCCAGCCGGCATCAGACTTCTCCACTCGGCCGCCCAGGGCTTGAGCCAGGATCTGGTGGCCAAAGCAGATCCCCACCACCGGTCGGGCGGAGTTCACCACCGAACGCAGGAACGATTCGAGCGGGGGAATCCACGGCAGATCGTCGTAGGTCGAGTTGGTCGACCCGGAGATGAGCCAGCCGTCCTGCTCGGCCACATCGGCGGGCAGAACGCCGTCGGTCACGTCGTAGGTGGTGATGTCGATGTCGAACGGCGCCAGGAAGCGTTCGAACAGTTCGGGGTAGTCGCCGTGGCGTTCGGCCAAGGCGGGCATCACGTGGCCGCACTGCAGTAGCCCGATGCGGAGCCGTTCACTCATAGCGCATGCCGATCTCCCTGAGCAGGTCTATGAAGTTGGTTCCGGCATCAGGGGCCGGCGTGCCGGGGGTGTAGGTGACGGCTCGGAGGTCGCCGGTGTAGGCGAAGGTGCCGTGTTCCTGGTGGACGGCCCAAGAGACCGGGGAGCGCCGGTCGATGCCCACGTTGATGCCTTCGAAGGGGGACATGGCCCCGAGCATCAACAGGCCTTCCAGGCGGCCGCGGGACTCACCACCCACGAACACCTCCGCGTTCCAGCGCCATTCGCCGGGGGCGGTGACGGCCAGGCGGATGTTGGTGGTGGACGGCGGCACCGCGCCACAGCGCAGTTCGGACATCACCCCGTAGCCGTTGTGCACGAAGATCAGTTCGTCACCATGGTCGACGTAGAGGGCGTAGCCGCCGCCCTGATCTCCATGGGAGAACAACATGCCCCGTTCGCCGGTGGTGAACTCGAGGTCGACATCGACATCGAAGGACCGCCACTGGATCAGTTGCTGTGACCGGTAGCGCTCCAAGGTGTGGGTGCCGGCCACGATTCGCACCGGTTCCTGCAACACGTCTTCGTAGGGCGGTCGGACCACGTAGCGCAGCCGTGACCCTTCATCGAGTGGATACACCTGGTTCTGGCGGGCCATCGCTTCCCAGCCGGCAGCCATCTCCGCCACTCTTTCGGGATGGTCGGCGGCCAGGTTGGTGGTCTCAGTGCGGTCCTCGGCCAGGTTGTACAGCTCCCACTCGTGGTCGCCGAACTCGGTGAGAGCGTCGTGTCGGGTGACGATCTCCCAGTCGCCGTCGTAGTAGCCACGGTGGCCGTTCATCTCCATGTACTGCGGCCCGCGGTCGTGCACAGCGTTCGCATCGCTCAGGACGGGACCAAGGCTGGTGCCGTTGAGCGGCTGTAGGACCCGGCCGTTGCGCTCTGCCGGGCGGCTCACGCCGGTGAGCTCACAGAGCGTGGGCAACAGGTCGGTGACGTGTGACCATTGGTCCCGACGGCCGGTCGGCGACGAACCGGCTGGCCAGTGCATGATGAACGGCACCGAGTGTCCGCCGGCGTGGGTGTTGATCTTGTAGAGACGGAACGGGGTGTTGGAAGCCATGGCCCAACCCCGGGGATAGTGCACGAGGGTCTGAGGTCCGCCGGCCAGATCGATGCGGCTGCGGTCGAAGTCGTAGTCCTCGATGTCGGTGACGTTCTTGGAGACCAGGCTGCGGAAGTAGGAAGTGGTCCCCCCGACCTCACCTTCACGGGAAGCTCCGTTGTCCGACAGGAACACGAAGATGGTGTTGTCGGCCTCGCCCAGTTCTTCGAGGGCGGCGTAGAGGCGTCCGACCGACTGGTCGACGCTGTCGACCATGGCCGCATAGACCTCCATGTAGCGGGCGTAGAGCGCCTGATCGGCGGGATCCAGCGTGTCCCAGGCGGGGACCTCATCGCCGGCTTCGCTGTTGCGGGGCGGCAACGGCGTTCCTTCGGGCAGTAGGCCCAACTCCACCTGGCGGGCGTGACGCGCCGAGCGCAAAGCATCCCAGCCGGCGTCGTAGTTGCCCCGGTGACGTTGGAGATCCGATTCCTTGCACTGCAGCGGGGCATGCACCGCTATGTGGGCGAAGTAGCACAAGAAAGGCTGGGACGGCTTCGAAGCCTTGGCCGAACGGATGGCGGAGATGGCCTTGTCGGTGAGATCGTCGGTGACGTAGTAGCCCTCGGGGTATTCGTCGACCTCGACGGTGTGGTTGTCCTCCACCAGGCGGTGGGGATGGTGGAGATTGGTAAAGGCATCGAGCACGCCGTAGTAGCGGTCGAAGCCCCGCTGCAGCGGCCACGAGTGGCGGGGCCCGGCATCGGACAGGTCGGCATCCTTGGTGAGGTGCCACTTGCCGATGGCCAGCGTGTGGTATCCAGCGTCGCGGAACACCTCGGCTGCGGTGGCCACGTCGTCGGCCAACTCGGCGGCGTAGCCCGGGAACCCGGGGTCGGAGTTGGCCACGTGACCGGCACCGGCGCGGTGGGGGTTGACCCCGGTGAGCAACGCCGCCCGCGTGGGTGAGCACATGGGGGTGACGTGGAAGTTGGTGAACTGCACGCCCTCCGCCGCCACCCGGTCGAGGTTGGGCGTGGGGATCTCCGAGCCGTAGCAGCCGAGGTCGGCGAAGCCGACATCGTCGAGCACGATGATCACAACGTTCGGCCGTTTCCCGGCCGGTGTCGGAAGTAAGGTCGAAGTGGGCATGATGCAGCTGGAAATGGCTCGCGAGGGTCAGCTTTTCTCGATGCCGGCTCGGCTCACCACGGCGGGCCACTTCGCGAGGTCGGACTGGATCAGCTTCGCGAAAACCGCCGGACCGTTGGGCGCGTAAGGCGTCGCGCCGATCTTCGCGATATCGGCC
>JBDTBS010000085.1:0-2586 GCA_039924035.1 Aquihabitans sp.
CGCATGCCGTAGTTCTCGGCCTGGTCGGCCCAGTCTTCGAGGAGCTCGATGCGCCATTCATGGTGTCGGCAGGCCGAGCAGGCCAGGACGAGCGACCGGATCCGCTCTGGGTAGGCCACGGCGATGGCCTGGCTGATGATGCCGCCCATCGATGCCCCGAGCAGGTGAGCCGAGCCGTAGCCGGCGTGATCGAGTACGGCCATGGTGTCGTCGCCCATGGTCTCGATGCCGTAGGGGCCGGGCGGCCGGTCGGACCGACCCACGCCACGGTTGTCGACCATGATCAGCCGAAAGCGCTTGGAGAGAGCCCGACGTTGGAGGATCCAGCCCCGGGTATCGGCTCCGAGGCCGTGGACCATGAGGAGAGGTTCGGCGTCACGGGGGCCAACCATCGTGTAGGCGATGCGAGTTCCGTCCGGGGCGATTGCGTGGGGCATGAGGTCCTCAGTCCGTGACCGCGTCGGTCACGACACGGGCTGTTTCGGTCTCGCTGTAGGGCGAGTTGGACGCGGCCGGACCGAGCCGCACCACCACGGTGTCGGTCTCGTCGTGGACCTGAATGATCTGCGATCCGAGGCCGAGGGCCCACACCAGGTCATCGGGAGCGCCTGGAACCCGCTGGCTTTCAGAGAGCTCATCGTCGACTCCTTCGCCGCCGGTGGGGCTCGTCGACCCGGGCAGCGCACCTTTACGGTTCACCCAGAACAGCAGCCCGTAGGAACCGTTGAGGTCCTGCGAAGCCGCTTCGGTGGCCTCGGCGATGTAATCGGCCGATACCACCTGGTCGTCGCCCCAGCCGCCTCCGTGGAGGACCATCAGCCCGAACCGGGCCATGTCTCGACAGGTGGAGCTGAGGCCCATGAAGGTCAGCCCGTTGCCGCTCGAGTCGGACTTGAACCGGGAGTCGGCCATGCCCAGCGGATCGAGCAGCTTCTCCTGCCCGTAGGTGGCGAAGGGAGTTCCAGTGGCCTCTTCCACCACCTGGTCGAGCGTCTGGATGGCGGCGTTGTTGTATTCCCAGGTGGTGCCGGGCGGGTCGGTCTGCTCGAGGCCGACGGCATAGGCGGTCTTGTCCGGCGAACGGAGCAGTTCGCCGTAGTCCGTGCCCACGCTCCAGAAGCGACCGGAATCGTTGCTGAGCAGGTTGCGGACGGTGACCGCCTCGGCATCGGTGCCCTGCCACTCGGGGATCCAGGTGGCGGCCGCATCGTCGATGTCGAGTGCACCTTCGTCCTGAGCGATGCCGACCAGTACCGAGGCATACGACTTGGTGGCCGAGAACACCTCCTGGTCGCTGTGTTCGTCGGTGTCGTTCCAGTACCACTCGCCCGCGATGCGCCCGTGCCGGACCACGAGCAGGCAGTTGGAACCGTCGGTCTCGGCCCGAGCGGCGATGCGGTCCAGTTCCTCGGGATCGAGGCCGACTGTGGCCGGCGCTGCTGTCTCCCAATCACCGTCGAAGGGGCCTTCAGGCGGAGTATCCGTGCCCGGTGAATCGGTGCTCGCGATGGTCGACGTGGTCGCGGCGGGAGCATCGGCTTCGTCGTCGCTCGAGCAGGCTGCAGCACCGGCGAGGAGCAGGCCGGTCACGGTGAGCGCCGTGATCCTTCGCCACCGAGTGGCCGGGGCGGGGGTCACCACAACCACCCCGCGGGAACAGCATCGTTCAGCAGGTCCTGCACTGCAGCCGAGGCGGCATCGGCGAGATCAGCAGACGAGAGAGGACCTTGGCGGGTGGCCGTGGGCACCGGGGGGCCGACCACGATGCGCCAACGGCGGCCGATCTCCCGACCGACCAGGGCCACCGGAATCACCGGCACACCGGCGGCCAGCACGGCCTCGACCCGGTCGAGCTCGAGGTGCCCGGCCTGTTCCTCGTTGGTGAGCCGGCGAGACAGGGGAAGGCCAACGAGCTGGCTGGCCCGCAGGAGACCTTCGATCTCGTCGGGTCGGTCCATCACGGCCCCGAATCGCCGCAGGAACGGACCGACCGGGGCGTGGTCGGGGACACCGACCGTTCGCACGAAACGTCCGGTGGCGCGACGGATGCCTCGGGCCAGCACCCACGGCTCGCTGATCCCGAGCCGGCGATTGAACACGAGCACAGCCCCGCCGGCGGTGGGGACGTGTCCGGCCACGTCGACCTCGGTGTCCCAGCGCAACGACACCAGCGGATCGGTGGTGGCCACCAGCTCCGGATCCAGGCCCCATTCGTCGATGTCGAAGGAACCATGGATGCGGCGCCGTAGGTGGGCCAAGGTGGTGGATTGATCGACGCTCACTTGGAAGCCCCCCGTCGTCGGGTGGCCACGTTGGCCACCGTCTCCCACTTGTAGAGGTGGTCGACGACGTCGCTGGTCGGTCGCGGTTCGGTGCCCAACACCGAGACGGCGAGGGCGCCATCGGCCATGGCCCCGCGCCCCAGCAGTTCCCGGGTGTGGGGCGGTAGCGGTGCCCCGAGTAGTTCGGAGGTGACGGCCGCCATCTGCCAACCGGGGCCGAACACGGGCATGGGTATCCGTCGACCGCGCCGGACCACCTGGCTGGCGGTGACGGCCCCGGGGCCGACCACGTTGAGGGGACCGT
>JBDTBS010000086.1:0-5676 GCA_039924035.1 Aquihabitans sp.
GGAGGGGTCGTGATCGAACACTTCGGGATCATGCCGATGCTGGCCATCGGAGCGGCGATGGCATTGGCGCTCGCCTACTACGCCGATCTCGTTCCGGAACCGCCCCCTCCACCGGCCCTGGCCGCCAGCGGGTGAAGCAGCGTCAGCGGTCTTCGGTCAACCCGGACACCACGCGCTCCAGGCGAGCCGAACGGCTGGCCTTCACCAGTACGGCATCGTTGCCCGACAGGCCCTGGCCACGGAGCCACTCGACGGCCGCCTCGGGGGTGTCCATCGCAAGGTCGGCTGCCGCTCCGTACCGGGGTTCAGCCACGGTGACCACGACGAGGCCGGCGGCATGGGCAGCTTCGAACACCTCGCGGTGGGCATCGGCCGCCCCCTCGCCGAGCTCGGCCATGGTCCCCAGCACGGCAAAGCGGCGAATGGCTCCCGTCTCCCCCAGCGCTCTCAGGGCCGCGTGCATAGATGTGGGGTTGGCGTTGTAGGTGTCGTCGATGATGCGAAGACCGTCGGCCAGGACCCGCACGTCCATGCGCATGGCCGACAGTCGAGCTTCAGCCAGACCGGCAGCCACTGCGTCGACGGTTGCTCCCAGCGCCAACGCCGTGGCCGCGGCACCGAGGGCATTCGACACTTGATGGCGTCCCGCCACACCGAGATGTACCTCCGCGCTCCCCCACGGACTGCGCAGCGTGAATCGGGCCCGCAGGTTCTCGTCGACGGAGACCGACTCGGCTCGCACGTCGCCAGCATCGAGGCCGTAACCAACCACCGCGGCCTCGGTCCGGGTCACCATGGCCGCCACCCGTTGGTCGTCCATGTTGAGCACTGCGGTGCCGGTGGCTGGTAGCGATGCCACCAGCTCCGACTTGGCATCGGCCACGGCCTCGATGGAACCGAACTGCTCCAAGTGGGCTCCGGCCACCATGGTGACCACGCCGACGGTGGGTCGGGCTGTGCGGCACAGGTCGGAGATGTGGCCGATCCCCCGGGCCCCCATCTCGACGACCACCAACTCGCGGTCGTCGGGAGCGTTGGCCAAGGTGAGAGGCACCCCGAGTTCGTTGTTGAACGAACCGACGCTCACCGTGGTCCGCCAGGTGGTGGCCGCCGCCGAGGCCAGCATGTCCTTCAAGGAGGTCTTGCCGACGCTGCCGGTAACGCCCACCACCCGATCGGGCAGTCGGGACCGGGCGTGGGAGCCAAGGGCCGTGAGCGCTACCCCGGTGTCGCTCACCAGAACCGCGGTGGCGGCCTCGATCGGCCCTGACGTGAGATAGGCGGCGGCGCCGGCCTTCACCGCAGTGGCGATGAAGTCGTGGCCATCGCGCTCGGCCACGATCGGCACGAACAGATCACCGGGTCGGACCGTACGCGAATCGATCGACACGCCTCCCACCTCGGTCGGCCGACCGAAGATCTCGCCACCGGTGGCCGTGGCCACCTCGTCCGTTGTGAAGCGCATGAGCGACGACGGTACCGGAGCGATACGGCCGCGCTCGTACACTCAGCACCCATGTCCAGCGCTGGCCCCCGCACCCGACTCGTCGTCCTCTACGGGGGCCAATCGGCCGAACACGATGTATCACGGATCTCTGCGGCCGGAGTGCTGAGGGCCGTCGACCCCGACCGGTACGACGTCGATCCCATCGCCATCACCCGCGACGGACATTGGATCCGCTCCACGGCCACCGTCGCCGCTCTCGCCGAAGGCCCCCAGGCCATCCCGGCCTCGCTCGACGTGACCGGGACCGAGGTGTCACCGCAACTGGATCTGGTGCCGTCGTCCAGCGGTCAGCCGGTGGTGGTCCTGCCCATCCTTCACGGGCCGCGGGGCGAAGACGGAGCGGTGCAGGGCCTGTTGGAGTTGGCCGACGTGGCCTACGTCGGATGCGGGGTGCTCGGTTCAGCGGTCAACATGGACAAGGGCGTGGAGAAGGTCTTGGCCGCCGCCGCCGGTATTCCGGTGGTGCCGCACCTGACGCTCCGGGACCAAGAGATCGACGATGCCCTGGTGGCCCGGATCGAGACCGATCTCGGCTGGCCGGTGTTCGTGAAGCCCGCCAACATGGGATCGTCGGTGGGCGTCGGCCGGGCCGACAGCGCCGAGACGCTGCGCGCCGCGCTGGACGAAGCCGCCCGCTACGACGAGTGGATCGTGGTGGAGCAAGGCATCACTGCCCGCGAGCTCGAGGTCGGCGTGCTCGGCTACCACGACCTGAAGACCTCAGTGGTGGGCGAGATCGTGCCCACCCACGAGTTCTACGACTACGACGACAAGTACGTGGATGGTGCCGCCGAGATGATCATCCCGGCCGTCATTCCTGATGACGTGGCCGCACAAGCTCGAGAGCTGGCCCTCCGGGCATTCACCGTGCTGCGCTGCGACGGTCTGGCCCGAGTCGACTTCTTCTACGAGGAGGAGGGACGGGGTCTGCTGTTCAACGAGATCAACACGCTGCCCGGCTTCACCCCGTTCTCGATGTTTCCGTCGTTGTGGTCGGCCAGCGGCCTCGGCTACGGAGAGCTCATCGACGAGCTGGTGGAACTGGCCCTCCAACGCCACGAACACAGAGCCCGATTCCGCGACCCCCGCTGACTCAGCCTCCGCCGGCCCAGGTCCGTTCTTGAGGAAATGGTGGCTACGTGGTGGCCAGATTCTGTGCAAGAACGGACCCGGCCGATGCTGCTCTCGTTCTTGAGGACATAGTGGCTAGGTGGTAGCCAGATTCTGTGCAAGAACGGACCAGGTCAGGTGAGTTGGGCGGTCAGGTCGTGCACGAGGGCCCGACGTCGGGCCCGCAGCCAGGCCAGGTCGGGCGTGAGTCCCAGGTCAGCTCGGATCTCGGCTTCGGTGGCCATGCCCACCACCCGGGCGCCGGCCCCGAGCAGAACCGTTCGGGCCCGGTCCCGGTCCACCGGTTCGTCGCCTTCGCCCAGGGCTTCAGCCGCCCCGTGCACCAGTGGGGCCAGGGCATCGGCCAGGTAGCTCGAGGCTGGAGGGCCCAGACGGCTGGTCTCACGCACTAAGGCCAGCAGGGCTGGGTCGGTGGTGGCGATGCGCAGGGTGGCATCCACCACGGCCACGATCTGAGCCACGACGTTGGGTTCGGCCAACGTGGCGGCCCGGCCCAAGCGATGGCCGAGCTCGGCGGTGGCATGGTCGACCACCCCTTGGAGAAGCTGATCTTTCGACGGGAACCAGTAGAGGATCGTCTGCTTGCGGATTCCGATGGCAACGGCCACCGCATCCAGAGAGGTGGCCTCCACCCCCCGTTCGGCGAAGGCCGTGAGCGCAGCCTCGAGGATGCGGTCGCGAGTGGTTCGGGGATCGTCGTTCATGATGGCCACGCTCGCGTCCTCCTCGCCTCCCGCTGCGGTGGAACCGGCGGCTCGCCCCCTCTCTCTACCATATGGTAGACAGGCTTGGTGATTGCCGAGGACCTCGCCGGGAAACGCATTGCCATCACCGGTTCCACCGGCTTCTTGGGCACCGCCCTGGTGGAGCGCTTGCTGCGCTCGGTGCCCGACTGCGAACTCTTGCTGCTCATCAGGGCCGGTCGCATGCGCACCGTGGATCAGCGGGCCGCCCGGGAGATCTTCAAGAACAACTGTTTCGATCGGCACCGCAGCGAACTCGGGGGCAAGGCAGCCTTCGACGAACTGGTGGCCCGCCGGGTGCAGGTGATCGAGGGCGATGTCGGTACCGACGGCCTTGGCCTCGACGACGACGGCCGCCGTCTCCTGGCGTCGTGCGACATCGTCATCCACTCCGCGGCCACGGTCAGCTTCGACTCCCCCATCGACCTGGCCGTAGAGGTCAACCTGCTCGGCCCGTCCCGGATCGCCCAGACGCTCAACGAGCTCGAGGTGACCCCCCACCTGGTATCTGTTTCCACCTGCTACGTGGCTGGCAACCGTCGAGGCGACGCCCCCGAGATACCGGTCGACGAGAGCCCTTTCTGGATCACCGACATCGACTGGAAGCGCGAGGTGACCGGGGCCCGACGGGTCCGCGCCGACGCCGAAGCGGCCAGTCGCCGCCCTGAGCAGCTGTCCACCTTCATGCACGACGCACGCGAGGAACTGGGCGGTGCCGGCACACCCCTGTTGTCGGCCAAGTCCGAGCAGCTGAGGGTCGACTGGGTGAAGGCCGAACTGGTGGAGGCCGGCCGCAGCCGGGCCGCTTCCCTCGGCTGGCCCGATGCCTACGCCATGACCAAGGCCATGGGTGAGAAGGCCCTCGGTGAGAACCGCGGCGACGTTCCCGTCTCTGTGGTCCGCCCCGCCATCATCGAGTCATCCTGGTCCGAGCCGGTCCCCGGCTGGATCCGTGGTTTCCGAATGGCCGAGCCGGTCATCATCTCCTACGCGAAGGGTCTCCTGAAGGAGTTTCCCGGCGTCCCCGAAGGCACCGTCGACGTGATCCCGGTCGACCTCGTGGTGGCTGCCATCATCGGCGTCGCGGCCCGAGGCCCGTCGAACGAGGACGGCTCCCCCGACATCACCCAGGTGGCATCGGGTTCGGCCAACCCCCTCAAGTACGAGCGCCTCGTCGGCCTCGTCCAGAGCTGGTTCAGCGAGCATCCGCTCTACGACAGCGACGGGCAACCGATCGCCGTTCCCGACTGGGGCTACACATCACGCAACCGGGTGGAGACCCAGCTCAACCGAGCCAAATCTCTGCTCGATCGCACCGAGAAGGTCATTGGGACCCTGCCATTGCGGGGCAAGCAGGCCGCTTGGTCAGCCAAGGTGGAAGAGCAGCGCGACACCATCACCCGCGCCCTCACCTACGTGGAGCTCTACGGCGCCTACACGGCTTGCGAAGCCATCTATGGCGTCGACCGGCTTCTGGCCCTGCACCAATCCATGTCCGATTCTGATCAGGTCACCTTCGGGATGGACCCCCGCGTTGTCGACTGGGACCACTACGTCCACCAGATCCACCTGCCGTCGGTGGTCCAGCACGCCCGGGTCCGCACCGATGGCAAGCGGGGCAAGCTCGAGCCACGGTCCACCCGCCTGCGCCGTCAGGTCCTGGCCCCCGAACGTCACCTGGCTGCGTTCGACCTCGAGAACACGCTCATCGCTTCCAACGTGGTCACTTCCTACGCATGGCTGGCCTCCCGTCGTCTCGACGGCGACGACAAGCTGCGCCTGGCCGCCAAGTTGGTGAGGGAAGGACCTGGCCTGCTGCGCATGGACCGGGTCGACCGCAGCGACTTCTTGCGATCGTTCTACCGACGCTATGAAGGCGCTCCGGTGGAGCAGATCCGCGAAGACGCCGCCGAGATGATGTCGCAGCTCATCCTCACGAAGAGCTACCCGGCTGCCATCCGTCGAGTGCGCGAGCACCGGGCCCTCGGCCACCGCACCGTGCTCATCACCGGGGCCCTCGACTTCGTGGTCGAACCGCTCCGCCCTCTCTTCGACGACATCGTTTCGGCGTCGCTGGAAGTGGGCGACGACGGTCGCTACCTCGGCCAGATGGCCCACGTGCCGCCCACCGGTGAGAGTCGAGCCTCGGCGTTGTTCGACTACGCCAGCACCCACGACCTGGACCTGGCCGAAGCGGTGGCCTACGCCGACTCCTCCAACGATCTGCCCATGCTCGAGGTGGTCGGGTTCCCGGTGGCGGTCAACCCCGAGACCCGCCTGGCCAGCCTGGCCCGC
>JBDTBS010000087.1:0-2879 GCA_039924035.1 Aquihabitans sp.
CGGTGTTGGCTCCGCAGCGGTGCAGTTGGCGAATGGCCGCGGGTGTCGCGTCATTGCTGTGGCATCGATCGCCAAAGCTCCGCAGTTGTTAGAACTCGGCGCAGAGACGGTCATCGACCGCGGCGGCCGCGAAGTCGACGTGTTCGTAGATGGAGTGGACCAGGGTGCCGAAGGCCGCGCCGGCCGGCAGCGGAGCCAGGGGCGACACCGTCGGGTGGCTGTAGCCCAGCGATACCGACTCGGTCTCGTGATCAGTTCCGGCAATGGCGGTCGCTTCCCCAGCTGCGGCACCGGCCAGGTCGGCCTCGGACAGCTGATCTTCGGAAACCTCGAAGGGCTCGTCTCGCTCCTCGAGCTCGGGAGCGGTGGCTGTCTCCGTCGGCCCACCACCCATGGAACGATTGGCATACGCGGCATCGACGGCCCCGGCGGATATGCCGGTGAACGACCACCGACGGGTGACCCTCGGTGGCACGGCGCTCAGTTCGGCCACGCTCAAGGGCACATCGGAGATCCCGGTGTCGGCCCCGTCCCATGTACCGGTCAGCGCATGGGCAGGTGGAACCAGACTGACCTCGAGGGTGCCTTCGGACCGTTCGACCAGTGGGGCCAGCCGGTCGAGAAGGGCGTCGTCGGGGCAGCGCTTCACGGTGGCGGCCTCGAACAGTTCGGGATCGAGGTTGCCGTCGTCGTCACGGGCGAACAGAACCCGGGCCAAGGGCGACTTGTTGCTGCCGCTCACCGGGCTCCACCACACGATGGTCTGGTGGCGGGCCCTGGTGAGGGCCACGTACAGGAGACGGAGTTCTTCTCCGGCCCGCTCCCTCTCATACCGATCTAGACGCTCCTTGGCCCCAGCACGATCGGGCCAGCCCTTGCCTCCGGCCAGGTCGTAGGCCCGGCCCGTGACTGGGTCGTGAAAGACGATCGGGCTGCTCCGAGGACCAGTCCACATCGTGGGCACGCAGGTGATGGGGAACTCGAGGCCCTTGGCCACCCACACCGTCATGATCTGGACGGAATCGGCTTCGGAAGCCACCCGACGCGAAGCGAGGTCGCCCTCGAACTCCGCGTTGGGATCCGATTCGGGGTCGACGTTGAGCACGGCCAGCAATGCGGCCACGCCCGGCCGACTGCGTCCGGTTTGGGTGCGCAGGAGCTCGGCCAAATGGTCGAGGTCGGTGACGGACCGATCTCCGTCTGGTTGGGCCAGCACCCGCGCCACCACCCCACTTTCGCGGAACACGCGACGGACGAGATCGTCGATGCCCCTGGAGGTCAAAGCCTCAGACCAGCGGTGCAGGTCGTCTTGCAGTTCGGCTACGTCTTCGTCGGTTGCAGCATCCACCCACGCGGCATCGTGACCGCTGAACCAGCTCAGAGCGAAGGTCCGGGCCCGCACCGGATCTGAGGGCCGGGCTAGTCCTTCGAGCAGCCAACGCCAGTGGTCGGCGGCCTCCGACTCGAGGACACTGCCACCTCGTGCCACCACCGCGGGAATGCCGCGGCTGGTCAGGACATCGCGGATGAACTCGCCGTCCTTGCGACTGCGGACCAGTACAGCCACGTCGGAAGGGACCACCGGGCGGGTGCCGGGTACGCCGTCGGGGCTTGCTGTGGGTATGAGACCGTCGATGAGGAGGTCGCTGACCTGATGAGCAAGATCATTCCAGATGACCGAGCGGACCTCGGGGGCGGCCGGTTCCTTGCGAGTGGTTCGGGAGATGGACTCATCGCAAGCCAAGCGCACGACCAAACCCGGACGGGGTGAACCGTCGCTGTGGCCCAGCCGCCGGTCGGCGTGCTTCGGGGCCGGACCAACGGGTACGAAGCGGATGTCGTCGTCACCGAAGGAGGCGCCGTCGAGAATGGTGGCAACCGCAGTGAGCACGGCACCGTCGGACCGCCAGTTGGTGTCGAGCGACTGGACCTCGGCGTGGTTGCGCACCGCTTCGAGGTAGGTGTTTATGTCGGCTCCGCGAAAGGCATAGATCGCCTGTTTTGGATCGCCGACCAACACGAAGGCGGATGCTGGACGAGCGGTCGGGGTCGCGGCCGTCGGGGTGTCAGCATCTTGGGCAGAGGCACCGAACAGGCTGCGGAAGATGTCCCACTGCACCGGATCGGTGTCTTGGAACTCATCGATCAACGCCACCCGATAGCGGCTCTGCAGGGCTTCGATCACCGCGGCCGCTCCCTCGGCAGTATCGAGAGCGTCACGGAGGACCTCGAGGATGTCGGTGAAGCTGCGGGTACCGATCCGGTGCCGGTGGGAGCGCACCGCGGCCACCGCCCGATCCACAAGATCACGGAGGACTTCCATCTCGGTGGTGACCCCAGGCCCAGGCTCCGGCAGGAGTATCAGACCTGGACGCTCGAGAACGGTCATCACCGCGGTTTGCAGAGCGCTGTACTTCGGCAGGTGATCGGGGTCTGTGCCCAACACCGAGGCTGAGGCCATCACATCGGCACAGAGCTGGGCGGTGAGCTCAACGGTGTCGTCGACCAGCGGGGCATCGGGGTCGATGGCACTCGTGCTACCGATGGCCCCGAGTACTTGGGTGGCGAAGCCATGGATGGTGGACACGGTGGCGGCATCGAATTCGGTGACGGCCTGTTCGAGTCGCTCTCGGGCCACCGCCCTGTTTGGGAGTCCGGCCAGGTGGTCGAGTAGTGGATCGCCACACGGTTCGGCCACAGGAGCGGACAGGTGGCGGGCTGCTTCGGCGAAGCGGTTGCGGACCCGGTCTCGCAGCTCGGTGGTGGCTGCCCGGGTGAAGGTGACGATGAGCAGATCAGAAGCCCGGATGTCTTGTTCGGCCACGAACCGGGTGGCCAGGCCAGCCAGCGCGAAGGTCTTGCCGGTACCGGCACTGGCC
>JBDTBS010000088.1:0-4903 GCA_039924035.1 Aquihabitans sp.
GGTCGGGGTTGGTGATGGCCTGGCGCTTGGCCACTTCACCGACGAGGACCTCACCGTTCTTGGCGAAGGCCACCACCGACGGGGTGGTGCGGGCGCCTTCGGCATTGGGGATCACAATGGGTTCGCCCGCCTCCAAGACGCTGACGACTGAGTTGGTGGTTCCGAGATCGATTCCGACGGCTTTGGGCATGCGTGCCTCTCCTGGCTGAAGTTCCGGCGTTGCCGGGGGTGGTTGTGAGCAGATCCTGGGTACCCGGCCGGGCACCTGAATGAGTCCAGTATAAAAGTTGAGCGCACCATTATCAACCTCAGATCCATATACGCATCAGTGCAGGTCAGACGGCATATCTGGTTCCTCGCGCTCTGACAACAGCTCTCGCACCCAGGTCAAGCCCACGTTTTTGCTCGACCCGATCTGGTGGCAAGCAGTCGAGAACCGCGCCATCGGAGTTCGGTCGTGACACGATGCCGCCATGGCCATCGCAGGTGATCCGACTACCAACTTCCTGGCCATGATGGCTTTGGAGCCCCACGGTCCCGACGTCTACGTGGGGACCGGCCCCCGCTATCCGTGGGGCGGGCTCTACGGCGGCCAGATCGTGGCCCAAGCCCTGAGGGCCGCGGCCTACACCGTCGAACCACAGTTCCGGGTCCATTCACTTCACGCCTACTTCATCCGCCGCGGCGATCACAACGAACCCGTCCGCTACGAGGTCGACCGGGTCCGCAACGGCCGATCGTTCGTGACCAGGACCGTCACCGCCCGCCAGGCCGTCGGCGCCATCTTGTCGGTCTCGATGTCGTTCCAGGTCGACGAAGACGCCCCCGAGGTACAGAGCGCCGAACTGCCCCCCGACGTTCCCCGTCCGAACGACATCGAGCAGAGCTCGTGGAGCTCGATGTTCGAACGGGCCACGGTCCCCGTCGACCATCTGGCCGGCCGATCCCGGGGATGGATGCGCATCGTGGGCGACGTGGGCGACGACCCCGTGCTCAATGCCTGTGCCTTGGCCTACATGTCCGACGACTACCCCACCGATGCCGTCATGGCCCTGCACCCGCAGCGTCCGTCGCCCGATACGCCACCCGAGGACTACCCGTTCATGGCCTTCAGCCTCGACCACGCCATCTGGTTCCACCGGCCCATCCGGGCCCGCGACTGGCACCTCACGGCCATGATCTGCCACGGGATCATTTCGTCACGAGGCCTGACCATCGGCCACGTCTTCACCGAAGACGGCGTCCACGTGGCCAGCGTCAGCCAAGAAGTGCTCCTGCGCCAGCGTCGCGACTGACCACCGAGGCCCCACCTCGACCTTCGGCCGATCAGGGTCCAGCGCCGGCGCCGCCTACCATCAGGCACCATGACGTCGACTCTCATCCTCCTCCGTCACGGACAGAGCACCTGGAACGCCGAGAACCTCTTCACAGGGTGGTGGGACGCCGACCTGACCGACCTCGGCGTCGAGGAAGCAGCCAGCGCCGGCCACCTGCTGGCCGATGCCGGGATCGCCCCCACCATGGTCCACACGTCGCTGCAGACTCGGGCCATCCGCACCGCCAACCTGACCCTCGACACCATGGGCATGCTGTGGCTGCCGGTCAAGCGGCACTGGCGGCTCAACGAACGCCACTACGGCGACCTCACCGGACGGGACAAGGCTCAGGCCACCGCTGAGTACGGCGAGGAGCAGGTGAAGATCTGGCGACGCAGCTACGACATCCCGCCGCCCCCCACCACTCCGGAGAACGAGTTCGACCCCAACGCCGACCCCCGGTACGCCCAGGTCCCCGTCGACGTGCTGCCGAAGTCGGAATGCCTGGCCGACGTGGGAGCCCGCATGCTCCCCTACTGGTTCGATGTCATCGTCCCCGATCTGGCCGGCGGGGGGACCGTGCTGGTCGTAGCCCACGGCAACAGCCTTCGGGCCCTGGTCAAGCACCTCGAAGGCATCGCCGACGCAGACATCGCCGGCCTCGACATCCCCACCGGGGTGCCGTTGGTGTTCGAACTGAACGAGGACGCCCGGCCCGCCCATGCCGTCGACAACGTGCTCGACCGGGCCCTCGGCGATGCCGAGGCCATCAAGGCCGCGGCCGCGGCCGTCGCCGCCCAGGCTGTCGGAGGGGCCAAGTGACTGCACCGTCTGCCACCCACGGTTCCCGCCATCACGGCCGCCGCCTGAGCCACCGAGT
The DNA here is from genome assembly GCA_039924035.1 of Aquihabitans sp. GTDB lineage: Bacteria > Actinomycetota > Acidimicrobiia > Acidimicrobiales > Iamiaceae > Aquihabitans. The sequence continues at coordinate 2,197 of JBDTBS010000088.1, forward strand.
CCTTGGTGCTGTGGCGCTGGTCGCGATGGTCGGCCTCAGCGCCTGCGGTAGCGATTCCGACAGCGATACGTCGACGGCCACCACCGAGACCGCGAAGGAGTGCCGCACCGGCGCCGACGCCGCCGCGGCCTCGGCCCCAGATCTGGATCCGCCGACGGCTCCGGCCACCGAGCTCGAGATCACCGATCCGATCGAAGGCTGCGGCGACGAGATCGCCGCCGGGGCCGTCACCAACGTCACCGTCAACTACCTCGGCAAGGCCGAGTCCAACGGCGAGCAGTTCGACTCGAGCTTCGACCGGGGCGAGCCTGCCTCGTTCCCTGTGGGCGCTGCTCAGCTCATCCAGGGTTGGGATGAAGGTCTGGTCGGCATGAAGGAGGGCGGTCGCCGCGTCCTCCTGGTGCCCGGTGACCTGGCCTACGGCCCCGATGGCAGACCTCCCGCCATCGGCTCCGACGACACCCTCGTGTTCGTCATCGACCTGATCTCCATCGACGACTGAGGACACCGCTCCGCGGCGTCGAGGCTCGACGCTTCGAGAATCCCAGGCGAAGCGCGCCGGTATTTCGTACACTCCGCTCCCATGGCCACCCGCAGCAAGCACCTGGAACACCTGGCAGCGATCCCACTGTTCTCCTCGCTCAGCAAGCGGGACCTCCAGCGGATCGCCAAGTCGTCGAACGAGGTCACTCGTCCGGCGGGAACCAAGCTGGTGGATCAAGGCGATCTCGGGCGTGAAGCGTTCATCATCATCGAAGGCACAGCCACCGTGCGGCGCAACAACCGCAAGGTCGGCGTCGTCGGTCCTGGCGATGCGGTTGGTGAACTGTCGCTGCTCGACCACGGCCCCCGCACTGCCTCGGTGGTGGCCGACACCGAGATCACCGTGCTGGTGCTGAGCGCCCGCGAGTTCACCGGTGTGATCGAAGAGGTACCAGGCCTGGCCCACAAGCTGCTCGGCCAGTTGGCGGGCCGGGTCCGGCAGCTCGACCGCCAGATCTACGGCTGACCGCTCTCTACGAATCCACGGGGGCGTGCGGCGTGTCCGGCGGAACCTGCTGAGGCTTTCTGCCCGCCGCGACCTACGCGAGTAGGTTTCGGGCTGCTATGGCTACCGAGACGGTCACTCAGAAGCGCATCAAGCCCCACCACCTGGTCATCGGCCTGGGTGCGGGTATCGCGCTGTTCACCCTCGCTTCCGGCATCGTGCCGCTGTACACGAAGTGGCACGACGATGCCGAAGTACAACGCCACGTGTTCTTCAACATCCCAAGTGGGGTGAAGCTGGCGTTCTATCTGGTCATCCCGGCCGTCCTGCTCTACGGCGCCTACCTGTTCGCCATGCGGGTGAAGAACTGGCAGCGGGGTACCCCCGAAGCCCGTCCCACCACCACCAAGAACATCAAGCAGCGCATGAGCGACTTCCGGGCCGGCGCCATGATGAAGACCCTGCTGAAGGACCCCGCCGCGGGCCTCATGCACAGCTTCATCTACTTCTCGTTCCTGGTCCTGCTGGCCGTCACCACCACTCTCGAGATCAACCACCAGGTCCCCACCGGCTGGAAGTTCCTCAACGGCAAGACCTACCAAGCCTTCAGCTTCGTGGGCGATGCCGGCGGTCTGTTCCTGTTCATCGGTGTGATGTGGGCCATCATCCGCCGCTGGGTGGTGCGGCCCTACCGCATCCGCATCAAGTCGAAGCCCGACCACGTGCTCGGCCTGGGCGTGCTGCTGCTCCTGGCTGTCACCGGCTTCACCACCGAGGCCTGGCGCATCGCCGCCGAAGGCATGCCCGAATACGAGAAGTGGTCGTTCATCGGCTACCCGATGGCCACGCTCGTGGAGAACTCCGGCACCGTCGTTGGCGGCCACCAGATCTGGTGGATCGCCCACGTGGTGGTGTTCATCGCCTTCTTGCTGCTGCTGCCGATCACGATGATGCGCCACATGTTCACATCGCCGTTGAACATGTACCTGAAGGACAAGGACCGTCCCAAGGGAGCCATGCGGGCCATGCCCAACCTCATGGAGACCGAGCTCGAGAGCTTCGGTGCCTCCGTGGTGGAAGAGTTCACCTGGAAGCAGTTGCTCGACACCGATGCCTGCACCATGTGCGGCCGGTGCACCAGCGTCTGCCCCGCTAGCTCCACCGGCAAGTCGCTCGACCCCCGCGAGATCGTGTTGAAGACCGGTGAGGTCATGGCCGCGTCGGGTACCCCCGTGGTCTCGCCTCCCATCGACACCGTCCCCGAGATCACCATCGGGTCCAACTCGCTGTTCGAGCGGATCACCCCCGAAGAGATCTGGGCCTGCACCTCCTGCAAGGCCTGCGACGAGATCTGCCCGGTCGAGATCGAGATCCTCGACAAGATCCTCGACATGCGCCGCTACCTCACGCTCATGGAATCCGACTTCCCCACCGAACTGGGCACCGCGTTCCGGGGCATGGAGAACAGCGGAAACCCGTGGGGCATGAGCCAGTCCGACCGTGCCGCCTGGGCCGACAAGGTCGACGACATCGAGATCGTCGACGGTACCGAAGTCCTCCAGCACGAGTACCTCTACTGGGTCGGCTGTGCCGGCAGCTTCGACGACAAGAACCAGAAGGTCACCCAGGCCATGGCCAAGCTGATGAAGCGGGCCGACGTCGACTTCGCCATCCTCGGCCCCGCCGAGAACTGCACCGGTGACCCGGCCCGTCGTTCGG
>JBDTBS010000089.1:0-5138 GCA_039924035.1 Aquihabitans sp.
GCACCTTTGAGGCCGCTGTAAACACGAGCGTGATTGGCACCCATGGAACCAGCGCCGACAACGGCGACTCTTACCGGATCGCTGGTCATGGCTTCTCCCGGCCGGCAATCGATTGCGGTCCGCCACCCGGACCAACGTGAAGACGGGTTCCAGCTTCGTCGACGAAGTCGATTACCTGGGCAGGATTGCCAACCACCAAGGCAAACGGTGAGACATCAGAGGTAATCACGGCCCCGGCGCCGATCATCGCGCCACGACCCAATCGGTTTCCGCACACGATGGTGGCGTTGGCCCCGATGCTGACCATGTCTTCCACCTCGGTGGGAACGATGACCCAGTCGACGCTGAACGCCCGGGGAGACAGATCGTTGGTGAAGGTGACGTGTGGTCCGACGAACACCCGATCTCCAATGGTCACCCCTGAGTAGATCGAAACCCCGTTCTGGACCTTGCAGCCGTCGCCTAGCACCACCCCGTGATCTATGTAGACACCCTGGCCGATGACGCATCCGGCGCCCACCTTTGCGCCCTCCCGAATCTTGGACCACTCCCAAACTGAGGTACCTGGGCCCACCTCAGCTTCGGGTGAGATGGAGGCGCTCTCATGCACGAAGCCTGTCACGTTGAAGCCACTCCTCTACCTGGGCGAGCGGACAACGTGGCCGCCGCTGCCTCAATGATCCGCTCGGACACGGCAGGCTTCAGATATGGGTGCATCGGCAAACTCACGACCTCCGTAGCCAACCGCTCCGAATTGGGCAGGCCGTCGCCGGTCTTGGGAAATCCGGAGTAGGCGGGCTGCCGATGAAGTGGCGTTGGGTAGTGAACAGCGGTGGGAATGCCAGCATCCCGCAGGTCGGAGATGAACCCGGGGCGGTCTGGCACCCTCAGCGTGTACTGAGCCCATGCCGAAGTCCGTCCGGCCATCACCGCTGGTGTGATTGCTACCTCGCTCAGGCCTGACTCGTATCGCCGCGCTACCAAATTGCGCTGCTCCAACTCGTCATCGAAAACCGTGAGCTTGGCCAGCAGTATCGCTGCTTGGATCGTGTCGAGGCGTGCGGTGGTTCCAATGCGAACATGCTCATAGCGGTCGGTGCCATGGCCATGCATCCGTAGCGACACCAACACGTCTGCCAGGTCCTCGTCGTCGGTGAAGATCGCCCCGCCGTCGCCGTAGCAACCGAGTGGCTTGGACGGGAAGAAGCTGGTGGCCGTGGCGTGCCCGAACTGTGCTGTGTCGGTCCCGTCGCAGGTCGCCCCATAACTCTGTGCCGCATCGCCGAGCACCAGTAGGCCTTCTCTGGCCGCTGCCGAGCGGATGGCCGCCTGATCTGGAGGCTGCCCGAAAAGGCCGACAGCGATCACAGCCCGGGGTTCCAGCCCTGCCGTCCGGGCCGCCGCTGCCGCTACCGGTATTTGATCAGGATCGAGCTGGAAGTCATCTAGGTTCACATCGGCGAACACCGGTGTGGCACCAAGTAGTGCAACTACTTCGGCAGTAGCAATGAAGGTGAAGGCTGGCACGATCACTGCGTCGCCTTGGCCGATCCCCCAGGCGCGGAGGGTGAGCAACAGCGCGTCGGTCCCGCTCGAACAGGACACCACACGACCGACCCCTGAACGCTGAGCCAACTGCCGTTCAAGTTCCACGACCTCTGGTCCAAGGATGAACTGACCGTGCTCGAGTACTTGGGCGATGGCCTGATCGATGGAATCGCCAAGCCGCTGACGTTGTGCGCCCAGGTCAATGAATGGGACTGGTTCGGTGTTCACGGTCATCACCGGATCCCACTAGGTGTCTTGGACAACGCATCTCAGACGTAGGTCAGCCTCAGAGATAAATAGCGACTCGACCAACGTTGCTAGGCGTGCCCCTCGTCTCACCGTCGGATCATACGGCACCGACCGCACCAACATCGTCCGAGAATCTCGCCACATCGCCGGCAACATCAACGGGGACACCACCCTCCCCGCCGAATGGCATGCCGGCACCGGCGCAACCCTGAGCCAGCAAGTCCATGGCGAGCAGGTTCATAGTCAAGGCCTGACACGAGAGTCGGAGGTGGACGATTCCTGAGACGATCTCGGGTGAAGCAGCGAGCGCCAAGCCCCTATACTCCATCCTCCCCAAACCGCAGCCATCGCTGCCAACGACCAGCCACGGACTCTCGGGTCCGGGTCGCGGTCTGTGGCACCGAGAGATTCGATCGCAGCAACGCCGCTTAGCGTGGCAATGGCAGTCATCACCTGTGAACGACTCCCGAGACGCAGCCAGACCACAGTCGCGCATACACCTGCAGGAGCGATGGCCAGCGCGGCGAGTTGCCGAGGTTGGGGTCGGTCGCCGGTCGTTCGCCAATACGACACCTTGGCTGCACCAAATCGCAGGTACTGCTGTAGGAGCCCAGCGTGGTCGGCACGAGGGATGTACCCGACCGCTAGGTCTGTTTGAAACCAGATGATCCCACGCTCAGCCATCCTGCGGTTCAGTTCGAAGTCCTGGTTCGTCGTCAACCGTTCGTCCCAACCGCCCGACTCGTGCAGGTCATCGGTTCTGAACGAGCCGAGATACACCGTGTCGCTGGCGCCGCTCGGACCGCCGCGTCGGTACTTCGACATGCCCATGGCCCAGCGATTGTTAAGCGCACGGGCGATTCCCCGATCGCGGCGCTGCTTGCTCCTGGCCTGAGCTACCTGGCTGCCACCGGTGACCGCCACATCGGGTCGCTCGGTGAGCAGGGTTGCGCAGCGGCGCACGTAGTCGGGCGGGACGATGCTGCGAGCATCGACGCGACATACCACTGGTGAGGTGGCGTGGCTGAGGCCTTGGTTGAGGTTCGAAGGCGTTGTGCCCACTGGGTTGACGACGACTTCAGCCCGGCCGAACTCGCGCTGCTTCAAAGCTGACCGGGCAATATCTGCTGACCCATCGGTCGAGTCGCCATCGACGACGATGACCTCGAGTGCTTCGAGCGGTAGGTCCTGCTGGCCCAGCGCATCGATGCACGTCTCGATGAACGGGGCTTCGTTGCGCATCGGAATCACGATGGTCGCTATGAACCCGTCATTGGATGCGGCAGGCTCGCTCAACGTCCTGCTCCTTCGCCGCCGGTCATGCTGCGGATGGTACGGGCCAGAACGCGGGCGTCGAAGCGGAGGCTCTGGTGGCGGAGGTAGAAGAACTCGTATTGGAGCTTCTCCAGCGAATCCCGCTCATCGCCGGCATAGCCGTACTTCACCTGGGCCCAGCCGGTGAGACCTGGCCTCACCAGGTGGCGCATCCCGTAGAACGGAAGCTTCTCGCTGAGCTCCACCACGTAGCGGGGCTGCTCGGGGCGGGGGCCGACCAGGCTCAGATCGCCCCGCAGGATGTTGATCATCTGGGGTAGTTCGTCGAGGTGAGTGGTACGCAGCAGGCCGCCGAACTTGGTGATGCGCGGGTCATTGCGGGTCGTCCACTCGGTGCCACCGTCGTCCTTCCCGCTGTCGGTCGCCTGAACCATGGTGCGGAACTTGAGAATCTCGAACTCGTGACCGCCCCGACCCACCCGCTTCTGCTTGTACAGCAGCTGGCCACGGTTGCCCACCAGGTTGCCCACCAACACGAACGGCAACGAGATCACCAATGGGATCATGCCCACCAGGGCGCCGGCCACGTCGACCATGCGCTTCACCCGCCCATAGCGAACGCGATGCAGCTCGCTGATGTCGAAGAAGAGAGACGCTCGCTCCAGTTCACCCACCGGGAGCTTGCCCAGCCACTCCTCGTAGAACTGCAGCAGCGTCCGCACCCGGACCCCGGCCTCGTGAAGGGCCGCGGCCTGGGCCACCACCGTCTCGTCGGCCAGCGCCGCTCGACCGATCACCACCACCGTCGCCTTGGACCGCAGCACGCTCTGCAACAGCGGGCCCTCCACACCGGCCACGGCCACACCGAGTCGAGCCTGTTCGGTGTCGATCCATTCAGCCAGGATCACCGGTCTCTCCGGCGACGAGGCCAGATCGGCCTCGAGGACTGCGGCATCGTCGGACCCGGCCACCACCACCACCCGGTCTCGGCTCTCGGCCCGGCCCCGACCGGCGTTCGACATCGCCCACAGCGCCACGTGAAGTGGAACGACGGCGACGGCTGCTGACAACACCACGAACCGGGGCAGCAAAGCATCGCCCAGCACCAGCTGAGTCAGGGAGACCATGATGGCGGCGGCCACCGACGAACCGATTGCCGCTATAGCGGCCTGGCCCCATCGGCGGGGAGCATCGGGCAGGCCCAGCCCGTAGGCCGCCACGATCAATGCCAACGCATAGGCGAGCGACCAGGCGAAGCGGAACGACCCGGTGTAGTCGTAGGACGGAACGGCCACCCAGGCCGCATGCACCTTGCTGAGGGCCATCACCACGAGAAGCGGGCCCACCACCGCACCGAACCGGGCCCCCTTGCGCATCCGACCATCGTAGGGACTGCCTATGAGCGTCATCGCCGTTTCCCCGCCGATGCCCGATTGGGCGAAACGCCGGGCCACCCCACTGGTGTCTCTCTGGTCCTATGGCGGGGGTGAAGTACCGTCGTAGGTCGTTACCCGCCCGTGCCACCTCCGTGTCACGTCCGCCCACACCGGAGCCCAGCCACGGTGAGTCACCGCAGCACAACCCGACGGCTCCACGGCCAAGGTGGCTTCACCCTCTCCGAGTTCGCGCTCGTCGCCGTCTTCGTGATCGGCCTCATCTGGGTGGCTGTCGTCTCGGTCAACGGGATCCGAGACGACACTCGCGAAGGCCGCTGCCAGACCGAACTGCGCACCCTGAAGCTGGCCACCGAGCAGTACTACGCCGAGAACGACGCCTACCCCGTGAACAAAGACGTCCTGGTCGACGCCCAGCTGGTGGCGGCCGGCGAAGTGGAGCACTGGAGGGTGGGCTTCGAAGCCGATGCCACCCGCCCCACCTACACGGCCATAGGCGACTGCGCCTGAGCGGCAACGAGTTGGTCGCTGGCCAGGAGCGACTTGGCCACGGTTCTTGCACAGAATGTGGCTATCTGCCGACCACATTCTGTTCAAGAACGGTCTACGGCCTGCGCCTGTGGACTGCGCCCCTGCCCGGCCTGTCGACCCGGCCGCTTCACTCCACTGGGC
>JBDTBS010000090.1:0-13040 GCA_039924035.1 Aquihabitans sp.
ATCTTGCGTTCGCAGTTCGCCGATACCAAACCCGATGCCGACACCATCGCCGCCGCCCTCACCGGTCTGCAGGGTGATACCCCGTCGAAGGCTCTGATCATTGGCCCCGACGGATTTTCCAACCAGACGGACCCTGCCTACGGGAAGTCGGTCATCCCCGATTCCTTGATGAACATGGTGGTGGGCGGCCAGGCCGGTCGCATGCGAACGGTCATAGACGGTCAGCCCGAACTGATCATCGGGATCCCCCTCTCCGACTCGAACAGCCTCTACTACGAGTTCGCGTCGCTGGAGTCGACCCAGGCAGTGCTCGAGTCCTTGTCCACGTCGCTTTTCGGCGCCACCCTGATCACCTCGTTGGCCGGTGGTGCCCTCGGCCGCTGGGCCAGTGGCCGGACCTTGCGCCCCCTGGCCGACGTTTCGATCGCCGCCGAGGCCATCGCTGGCGGACGCCTCGATACCCGCCTCGGAGCCATAGACGACCCCGACCTCGGCGTCTTGGTGTCGTCGTTCAACCACATGGCCCACGTTTTGGAAGAGCGCATCGACCACGATGGTCGCTTCGCGTCCGATGTCAGCCACGAACTGCGATCACCGCTCATGACCCTGTCGGCCTCGATCGAGGTCCTCGCCTCCCGGCGAGACGAGATGCCCGATGCCTCGGCTCAGGCCGCCGTAGACCTGATGGTGGCCGATGTGGCTCGGTTCAAGCAGTTGGTCGAGGACCTGTTGGAGATCTCCCGCTTCGATGCCGGCGCGGCCCGCCTCGAACTATCGGAGATCCGCCCCGGGGAGTTGGCCAGCCAGTCGGTGGCTTGGTCACAGAACCCCGACGTGCCCATCGAGCTCGACAGCGAGCTCGCCGGGGTGCTCATCCGGGCCGACAAGCGGCGCCTTGTCCGAGTCATCGCCAACCTGCTCGACAACGCCCGCAAGTATGGCGGTGGCGCCACCCGCATGGAGCTGATCCGGCTCCCCAATGCAATGCAGATCGCGGTGGAAGACTCCGGGCCCGGAGTTCCCGTCGAGGAACGCGAGCGGATCTTCAACCGCTTCTCGCGAGGCGCAGGGTCGAACCGCCGAGCCGGCAGCGAAGGCGTCGGTCTCGGCCTGTCACTGGTCACCGAACACGTTGCCCTCCACAAGGGCCGCGTGTGGGTGGAGGATCGCCCCGATGGCCACGACGGGGCCCGCTTCGTGGTGGAGTTCCCTGTGGCCTGGGGTGAGGTTCTCGACGAAGACGACGAGGAGGATGTGCCGTGAAGCGTGTCGCTGCTGTTCTGCTTTTCGCAGTGCTGTTCACCGCCGGGTGCGGAGTACCGATCGACAACCAAGCTCGGGCCGTCAACCGGGCCACCACCACCACGAGTACCACCAGTACCACTCCCGACAGCCCGTCGACCTTCGTTTCGGTGTTCTTCGTCGACGAAAAGGGCAAGGAGACCCAACCGGGAGGTCTCGTGCCGCACCTGGTGGCGGTGGCCGATGAACCCACGGTCCGAGAGGCCCTGACCGTTCTGTTCACCACCGAGGTCCCGCCCCAGTTGAAGACGAAGATCCCGAAGGGAACCCAGGTGATCTCCGTAGATGCATCCGGGTCACAGGTCGCTGTCGACATCACCAGCGAGATCAACGACGTCAAGGGAGATTCCCAGAAGGCGGCCTACGCCCAGATGGTGTTCACCGTGTTGGCCTTCGACGAGTTCAGCAGCGTTCGCTTCCTCATCGAGGGCAACCCCGTGGAGGCGCCCACCGACGGCCCCAACCGGGAGCGGGTCACCGCACTGGACTACCAGCCCCCGTTGAACCCCGGCTAGCTCGGGCGGGGTTGGTGGAACACGGCTGCAGCGCGCAGCAGTTCGGGATCGACCACCTTCAGGTGCCCGATGGCATCGGCCACCGGAACTCGCACGATCTGACCACTCTGGAGGGCCACCATCTCGCCGAATGCCCGGTCGGCCACAGCATCCACCGCGGCCACGCCGAAGCGGCTGGCCAACACCCGGTCGAAGGCCAGAGGGGTGCCACCCCGCTGGACGTGGCCGAGCACGGTGGTCCGACTCTCGATCCCGGTGCGGTCGTGCAGTTCCCGGGCTACCAGCTCGCCGACCCCGCCGAGCTCCTCATGGCCCCAGCGGTCGAAGGTGGGGGGCGGGATCTCGAGGGTTCCCTCTTTGGGCACGGCCCCTTCTGCGACCACAACGATCGTGGCCCACTTGCCCTTGCGGTGACGGTCGACGATTCGAGCGGCGACGTCGTCGAGGTCGAAGGGTTCCTCGGGCACCAAGGTGATGGTGGCTCCTCCGGCCAGCCCGGCCCACACCGCAATGTGGCCCACGTGGCGACCCATGACCTCCACCACCAGGACCCGGTCGTGGCTCTCGGCGGTGGTGTGCAGCCGGTCGATGGCATCGGTGCAGACCTGCACCGCGGTCTGGAAGCCGAAGGTCATCTCGGTGTGGGCGATGTCGTTGTCGATGGTCTTGGGCACGCCCACCACGGGAATGCCGTCGCGGTCGAGGTCGTTGACCACGCCCATGCTGCCCTCGCCACCAACGGCGATGATGGCATCGAGGCCATGGCGGGCTATTGCCGCGGCCACCTGGTCGGCCCCGTCGGGCTGCTGGTAGGGCTGGTCTCGGGACGTGCCCAGGATGGTTCCACCACGGGGTAGCAGGCCTCGGCACCGGTCGACTGTAAGGGGTTCCCAGCGGTCTTCGAGCACCCCTCGCCAAGCATCGTGGAAGCCGATGGCTTCGCCGCCGTGATCGACCACCACGGCCCGCGTGACGGCCCGAATCACCGCGTTGAGGCCAGGGCAGTCGCCGCCGCCAGTCAGGATTCCGATGCGCATGTGACCGAGGTTACCGATTGAGATCGGTAGCCTCGCCCGCCATGGCCATCGTGATCGCCCTCGACGCGGGAACCACCGGGGTCCGCGCCTTCGCCGTCGACGAATCGGGCCGCCCCGTCGGCTACCGGTACCGGGAGTTCACTCAGCACTTCCCCCGGCCGGGGTGGGTGGAGCACGATGCCGCCGAGATCTGGAGTGCGATCGTGGGTACCACCGCCGAGCTCATCGCATCACTACAGGAGCCGGTGGCAGCCATCGGCATCACCGACCAGCGTGAGACGGTGGTGGCCTGGGACCGCCGCACCGGGCGCCCGTTGCACTGGGCCATCGTGTGGCAGGACCGTCGGGGCGCAGCCCGTTGCGACGAGTTGACCGAGGCCGGTCATCTGCCGCTGGTGCGCGAGACCACGGGCCTCGTGCTCGACCCGTACTTCTCGGCCACCAAGCTGGAGTGGCTCTTCGGTGAGGGCGGCGTGAAGCCCGGCCCCGACCTGGCGGTGGGAACCATCGACTCGTGGTTGTTGTGGAACCTGACCGGGGGCGCGGTACATGCCACCGAGCCGTCGAATGCCAGTCGCACCATGCTGTTCGACATCGGTTCGCTGGCCTGGTCCGACGAGTTGTGCGATCTGTTCGGGGTTCCGGCCAGCGCTCTCCCCGAGGTGAGGCCGTCGAGCGGCCGGTTCGGCGTCACCCACGAAAGTTCGGGTCTGCCTCCCGGCATCCCCATCTCGGGTATCGCCGGCGATCAGCAGGCGGCCCTGTTCGGCCAAGCCTGCTTCGCTCCCGGCGATACCAAGAACACCTACGGCACCGGTTCCTTCGTGCTCATGAACGTGGGTTCCACCTGCCCGGAACCAGTGGAAGGCCTGCTCACCACGGTGGCATGGTCGATCCCCGACGGCTCCGGGGGCATCCGCACCGACTACGCGCTGGAAGGGGCGATCTTCTCCACCGGCTCTGCCATCCAATGGCTGCGCGACGGCTTGGGCATCATCGACGAGGCCCGCGAGGCCGGTCCGCTGGCGGCCTCGGTCCCCGATACCGACGATGTGTTCTTCGTGCCGGCCTTCACCGGTCTGGGTAGTCCGTGGTGGGACCCCTACGCCCGGGGCACGCTGGTGGGCGTCACCCGGGGTACGACCAAGGCCCACCTCACCCGGGCCGTGGTGGAGTCCATGGCCTTCCAGACCCGTGATGTGGTCGATGCCATGGCGGCCACATCGGGCCACGAGGTCACCGGCCTGAAGGCCGACGGCGGGGCCTCGGCCATGGATCTCCTCATGCAGTTGCAAGCCGACCAGCTCCAGGTGCCGGTCCGCCGCCCCCAGGTGCAGGAGACCACTGCACTAGGCGCCGCCTACCTGGCCGGTCTGGCCGAGGGCGTGTGGTCCTCGACCGACGACATCGAGGCCAACTGGGTGCTCGATGCCGAGTTCTCACCGACTGCCCCCGCCGACGAGATGGATGCCCGCCACCGACGTTGGTTGCAGGCCCTGGAGCACAGCCGGGGTTGGGCTGTGTAGTTGACCGGGTGGTCAAGCGGCCGTACCGTGCCGCCACGATGGACCGCAGGCACACCCAACGAGGCGAGGAACGACGTCGACAGCTGATCGACTTCGCCGCCGCCCGCTTCGCGGATAACGGCTTCCACCCCACCTCGGTGGCCGAGATCGTCGAGGGCATCGGCGTGGGCAAGGGAGTCTTCTACTGGTACTTCGATTCCAAGGAGGCTCTGCTCCGGGCCATCTTGACCGAAGGCCAGCACGACCTGCGGGTGCACCAGGAAGCGGCCATCGCTGGAGCTGAGACGCCCTCTGAGCGCATCGAGCGGGGCCTACGGGAATCGATCCGTTGGTCGCTCGACAAGCCGGTGCTGTTCCGCCTGTTCCAGATGGCCGCGGCCGACGGCCGATTCAGCGACACCCTCCGCAAGGGCGAGGCCGTGGCCGTATCCGATGCCGCCCGCCATGTGGCCGATGCCATGGCCGCTGGTGAGATCCCCGACGGCAACCCCGAATTGCTGGCCCATGCCATGTTCGGTGTTCACACCCGCATGGTTCACCTGGTCCATCGCGGGGTGCTGAAGCCCGACGAGGAGACCATCGGGACCGCGGTGAACTTCTGCCTACACGGTGTGTCGGCTAGCCCAATTTAGGTAGAGCCTTCTTGAGGTTGCGGACGGCCTGATGGATGCGCTGCTCGTTCTCGATCAGCGCGAACCGCACGTGGCCGTCGCCGCCGGGACCGAAGCCGACGCCGGGCGAGGTGGCCACCTCGGCGTCGCGGACCAGCATGGACGCGAACTCGATGGATCCGAGCTCGCGGTAGGACTCGGGGATGGGGGCCCACGCGAACATCGTCCCCTTCGGGGGTTCGATCTCCCAACCGATGCGGTTCAATCCTTCACACAACACGTCTCGCCGGGACTGGTAGATCTCCTGGACCTCCCGGGGGTGACCGGGGTCTTCGTTGAGGGTGACGGTGGCGGCGATCTGAACGGGCTGGAAGGTGCCGTAGTCGAGGTAGCTCTTCAGCTTGGCCAGGGCCTGCACCACCTCGGCGTTGCCCACCAGGAAGGCCATCCGCCAGCCGGCCATGGAGAACGACTTGGTCATCGAGTACAGCTCTACCGCGCACTCCTTGGCCCCATCGGCCTGGAGGATGCTGGGGGGCTCGTAGCCGTCGAAGCCCAGTTCGGCATAGGCATTGTCGTGGACGACGATCACGTTCTTCTCGCGGGCGAAGTCGACGACCCGTTGGAAGAAGTCGAGATCCACGCAGGCCGTGGTCGGGTTGTGGGGGAACGACAACACGATCACTCGGGGCTTGGGCCACGAGTACTCGTAGGCCTCCTGGATGTTCTCGAAGAAGTCCTGGTCGGTTCCGATGGGGATCTCGCGCACGTCGGCCCCGGCCATGTGCGGCCCCCAGATGTGGATGGGATAGGACGGCGACGGCACCAACGCGGCATCGCCGGGTTGCAGCAGCACCCACATGAGGTGGCTGAAGCCTTCCTTGGCACCGATGGTGGCGATCACTTCACGGTCGGGATCGAGCGAGACTCCGAAACGACGCAGGTAGAGGTCTGATACCGCTTCGCGCAGCTTGGGGATCCCCTTGCTCGACGAGTACCGGTGGTTGCGGCTGTTTTGGGCCGCTTCGCACAGCTTCTCCACCGCGATCGCCGGCGACGGAAGGTCGGGGTTGCCGAACCCGAGGTCGATGACATCGATCCCCTGGCGCCTTGCCTCCACCTTGAGTCCATCGATGATCGTGAAGACGTAGGGCGGCAGGTTGGTGATGCGGCGGAACTCCATTCCCGCACGATACGTGGTGAGCGGGTCGCCCTGTCATGCTGGTCTCATGAGCACCCCTGCTGACTATGTCCCGGTCGTCGTCGAGATCCCGCGGGGTAGCCGGAACAAGTACGAGATCGATCACGAGACCGGCGAGATCTGGTTGGACCGCCGCTTGTTCTCGGCCACCGTCTACCCCGCCGACTACGGCTTCATCGCCCACACGCTCGGCGAAGACGGCGACCCGCTTGATGCCCTGGTCATCATGGAGGAACCCACGTTCCCCGGATGCCGGGTGCGGGCCCGTCCGGTGGGTGTGTTCTGGATGGTCGACGATGCCGGACCCGATGCCAAGATCATCTGCGTTCCCCACGGCGACCCCCGCTGGGAGCACGTGCAAGACATCGGCCAACTCCCCGATCACCTGACCGACGAGATCGAGCACTTCTTCGACGTCTACAAGCAGCTAGAGCCGGGCAAGTTCGCCAACACCAAGGGCTTCGAAGGTCAGGCCAAGGCCATGCAGGAGATCGCCGACAGCCAGGCTCGGGCCGTGGGGACCGTGTTCGCCTGACGTCTGTCAGGTGACCACGCGGGCATCGGCCAGCAACGCGGCCCCCCAGGCCCCGGCCTGGGTTCCAAGCTCGGCAACCACGATCGGCACCGGGTCTCGGTGGTCTGATCCCATGATCAAGCCGTTGAAGGCGGCCCGCACCGGGTCGAGCAGCAGATCGCCGGCCGCCACCAGGCCGCCACCGAGGACCACGATCTCGCTGTCGAGCATGTTGACCAGGTTGGCCAGGCCGAGAGCCACCCACCACGCGAAGCGGTCGAGCACCGCCTGGGCTTCGGCGTCGCCCTCCCCTGCCGCTTGGGTGACGTGTTCGCCCGTCACCTGGGCGGGGTCGCCGCCGGCCAGTTCGATCATCCGGGTGGCCGATCCGGCGTCGGCTGCTTCGCGGGCCAGGCGACCGAGGCCCGATCCCGATCCGAACCGTTCCCAACACCCCCGTCGCCCGCAGGGGCATGGCGGTCCGTTGGGGTCGACGACCATGTGTCCGATTTCGCCGGAGAACCCGTGGGCTCCCCGCAACAGTTCGCCGTTCACGGTGATGCCCCCACCGATGCCGGTTCCCAGGGTGACCATCACCGAGTGGTTCATTCCCCTGGACGCGCCTCGCTCGTGTTCGGCCCATGCCGCGCAGTTGGCGTCGTTGTCGATGGCTGCCGGTACCCCCAGCCGTTCGGACAGCGCCTCAGAGAGGGGGACGTCGACGATGCCGGGAAGGTGCGGGCCGTAGCGCAGGACGCCGGCACGATCCACGAGCCCGGGCGCTCCCATGCCCACTGCCACCAGTTCGGCATCGTCGCCCACGGCCGCGAGCAGGCGTCGATTCATGTCGACCACCGCGTTCACGAGGTCGTCGACGGTTGTCGGGGTGGGAACCTGCTCGACGGCCAACGGTTTCTCACCGTCGCGGTCGACGACCAGGCCGAGCAGCTTCGTACCGCCGAGATCGAAACCGCAGACGACCGGACGCCCGCTCACGCGGCCACCACGCCGGCGCGATCTGATCCAGCGGTCTCGGCCCACTCCAGCACCTCGTGATGAGCGGTTTCCACCTTGGCGATCTGCTCGGGGGTCAGCAGCGGCTGGTTGGCGGTGATCTCGGCGACAGCCAGGGCTCGTTCCTCAGCGATCAGCCCGAGGGAGTGCAGCACCCATGCGTGGCTTTGGGCATCGGCCGGATGCACCAAGGTGACATGAGGGTGGACGCACACTGGAGCGCTCTCGTGGTCGGCATCGCGCGGCTCTGTGAACTTCATCGCTATCCCCAGGTTCTCTCGGCACGGACGGTAGTCGTCAGGACACCGGGATCCGCTGTACCGGCGGACCCTCATCGTCGTCGTCGCCGCCATCTTGCCACGCAGCGTGGCCGCCGGCACCTCTGGCCATCTTGGTGGCAGCGGCCCCGAAGGAGCTCATCACCCCCAGGAGGTCTCGTAGCGAACCGGGGTCGTCCACCAAGTCTTCGGCCACGTCGAGCAGGGCCCGGGTGGCGGCGATGGCCTCACGGGCCGCTCGCTGTAGATGGTCCACTCCCGCTTGGACCCGGGGGTCGTCGGACAGGTCCCGGTCATCGGTCGAGAACTCGTCCTCGGTCATCGGTCACCTCCGGTTCGTCGTCGTCGTCGGGGCGTCGCTTGGCGGGTGTCGTCGCCGGCGAAGGTCACCCTCAGTTGCCCATCGCGCAGCGAAGCAGCTCCGACGGGACGGTGACGCAACGAGTCGGGGAGCAGCAAGGCCCTCCGGTGCGATCCCACCCGTATGAGCAGTTCGTCGTCACGACGACCTAGGTCCAGTTCGTCCTTGTCGGCAAAGGGCAGTTCCATGCACAGCTCGTAGCCGTTGCCCTTGCGCACCACCTGCATCGGCTCGCCGGGGTGGAGGACGTCGGCGGGAGCAAGGTCTTGGTACAGGTGCTCGCCGAAGGCCCGTAGCGCCTCGATGCCGACCAGTTCACCCGAGGCCAGCTCGGCTCGCAGGATCGGCAGCGGGGCGAACCCTTCTTCGATCGACGTCAGGTGCTCTGCGTGGCGGGCCTTCCACTCGTCGAACCACGGGTCGGTGATGGCTTCGGGTAGGAGCCGGTTGGCCACCACGGCATCGACCCGGTAACCGAACAGTGACAAGTAGGTGTGGGTGCGTCGTGCTTCTGCCACCACCAGCTTCTCAGGGTTGACCACGAGGCGGACACTGGTGGTCTCGGTATCGCACAACAGTTCCCGCACGCCGTCGAGGCGGTCATAGAACTTCGAGGCCGAGCCGAACACGTCGTCGCCAGGGGTGGGGAGCCCGGAGATGCGACCGAGCAGCGGCGACACCACCTTGTTGACCTTGCGGCTCATGGGGAACACCCGGTCCATGTACCAGCGCATGATCTCGGGCAGCGACAGCAGCCGCAGCGTTTCGGCGGTGGGGGCGCAGTCGACGATGATCACGTCCCAGTCGCCGGTGTCGGCGTAGCCCTTGATGTCACTGAGGGCGAAGATCTCGTCGAGGCCCGGTATGACCGATAGCTCCTCGGCCTCGATGGCAGCCACCCCCGCCCATTCGAACACCTCCATGAGCCACGCCTGGATCTCCACCCAGGTGTCTTCCATGCGGGCTTGGGCATCCATCTGCTGGCCCCACAGGTTGGGACTGATCTCCACGGCGAGATCGCCTAGGGGGACGTCGAAGGCATCGGCCAGCGAGTGGGCCGGGTCGGTGCTGAGCACGATGGTGCGCAGCCCGGCATCGGCGCAGCACAGCGCAGTGGCCGCCGCGGTGGTGGTCTTGCCGACGCCGCCCTTCCCGGTGAAGAGCAGGACCCTCACCGGGCCAGCGCCTCCGCCCGGGTCTTGAGCTCCACGAGGGCCGTGTGCATGATCCGACTCTGGGCCCGGTTCTTCACGAAGTTGGGTAGCGGTAGCTTCAGTTCGGCTTCGAGCTCGTAGGTGACGGCCGTGCCGCCGTCGGCCGATTCGCCGAGCTCGTAGTGGCCGTCGAGCTTGCGGGTGACGTCGCCCGAGGTGAGCTTCCACGCCACCCGGGCCGGGTCGCTGTAGTCGTAACGCAAGGTGTACAGCGTGGACCGACCCATGCCCGCGGCGCGGTAGCGCACGTCGAGACCACGACCTTCGTCGTCGGTCTCCAACACCTCGACGGTCTTCAGGTTCTCGGCCCACTCGGGGTAGGCCGGGAAATCGAGGAGGACGGCCCTGACGGTCTCGGGGGGCGCAGCGATCGTGGTGTGCTCGGTGACGCGGTCGGTCATGACCTCATTGTGGCGCAGAACCGTCGGTCCGGCTGACCTTGGCCGGTCGAACGCTGAACGTGCCGTGGCGGGCACCCCAAGCGGCGGTTAGTCCGATGCCCCACAACGGGGCCATCACCCCGAACGGCGGGGCCACGGTGAACACGCTGACCGTGGCCACCACTATCTGCAAAAACCACAGGCCGAGGAAGGTTCGTCGTACCGCTCGGGGGGCCGTGCCGGTGAGGTAGAAGAGGCCGGTCATGTCGACCACCTCGGTGCGGCTGCGACCCGCGGCCCGCAGGAATCCAGCCCCGAAGGCCACGCAACCACCGAGGAACAGGACCGATGACACCACGATGTTGGCCAGCGTCACCGCATTGCCGTCAATTACCGAGGCCCCCACCGTGACGATCACGAAGGCCACCGTGCCGACCACGTCGGCCCGAATCAGCACCTGCCCGGGGCTGTCGGCCAACGGCGTGTCGGTGGTGAGCCCGGTCATCTGGAGCAGACCCCGGTGAGCGCCTCCTGCAAACGGGCGGCCAGGACGTCGTAGGAGAACTCCTCGACGGCTCGAACCCTTCCAGCGGCCCCCATGACGGTTCGAGAGTCCGGGTCCGACAGCAGTGTGTCGAGCGCGGCCATCAGTTCGTGAACCGACGAGGGGTCGTCGACCACGAGGCCGGTTTCACCATGTTCGACGGCTTCGGCCGAGCCGCCGCTCTGGCCGGCGATCTGAGGCACGCCACAAGCTGCTGCCTCCAAGAAGACGATGCCGAAGCCTTCCTGTTCGAGACCGAACCAACGGTTGCGGCAGGCCATGGAAAAAACGTCGGCCGCACCGTAGAGGGCGGGGAGGTGCTCGTCTTCGACCCGCCCCAGCATGCGGGTGGGGGACGCGGTCTTGTCGATCAGCCGTTGGAGCCGTGCTGTGTCACGGCCGCGGCCGCCGATGACGACCTCCATGGTGGGATGGGCGCTGGCCAGGCGCGCCGCGGCCTCGATGAGCACGTCCATGCCCTTGCGGGGCACGAGTCGGCTGACCGACACCACCAGCTTCGCGTCGGGGGTCACCCCGAAACGGCGGCGGGCCTCGGCTCGGCCGTCGTCGGTGAGCGGAATGAACCGGTCGACGTCGACCCCCGGCGGGACGACGACGACCGGGAGGCCTTGGTCGGCGGCCCGTTCGCCTTCGTCGGCGGGGTAGCCGCCGCCGGCCACCACCAGGTCTGCACCCCGCAGGACCCGGGCCAACGCGTGGCGGGCACCGGGTACTCGACCCGGTACCGTCACCTCGGCTCCGTGCAGGATCACCCCGTAGGGCCGACCCAGGCCAGGAGCGAGCTGACCGACGGGTAGGGCGGGGTCGAACAGGATCAGGTCGGCATCTATCTCGGTGGCCAGATCCAGGATCTGGCGACGCAGCTTCGGCGTGGGCAGCATGAACCGCTCACGGATCCGTTCGATGCGAAAGCCCGCAGCCTGATCGAAGGCCTCGGCTCCGTCGTAGGGCGTGGTGAGCACCACCGCTTCATCGGCGGGAAGCCGTCGCCACAGTTCCCACAGGTACGACTGGATGCCGCCGATCTTCGGAGGGAAGTCGTTGGTGACGAGGAGGTGTTTCACGATGCTCGGGGGGCTGGGGACACGGGCTCGCTCAGCTCGGCCTGGACCTCAGGGTCGGGGTCGGCGGCCACCAGAGCGAGGAGATCTTCGCAGGCCAGACGGCGGGCAGCCCACACCGCGTGAGCCCGCACCAGGGCCACCGGGTGGACCAGCGCGTTCTGCAAGGCCCGGCGAACAGCGGGATCCTGTCCGTCGCCGATGTTGCCCAGTACCACGAGGGCGTTGCGGCGCAGGTAGTCGGGGTCTCGCTTCGGGATGTACCAGCGACCGTGGCGGGCCAGCAGGGTGGCATCGTCGGCCTCCAGGACCCCGAGCACGGGTACCCAAGCATGCTCGGGATCGCCCACCGGTACCGGGCGGCCGCTCCCACCGGGGCTGGCCTTGCGGAGCTCCAGGCGGTTGGGTGGACACACCTCCTGGCAATCGTCGCATCCGTACATCCGGTCCCCCACCGCTTCACGCTGGTCTCGGGGGAACGGGCCGGGGACCTGAAGGGACCACGACAGGCACCGGCGGGCATCGACCACTCCGGGGGCAACGATGGCCCCGGTGGGGCAGGCATCTATGCAGCGGACGCAGGTTCCGCAGCCGTCGGCCACCGGTTCCGGAGCGGGGAGATCGGCGATGTCGTCGGGACCGGCATCGGTGACCACTGCTCCGAGGATGTACCAACTCCCCTGCCCGGGTAGCAGGAGGTTGGCGTTCTTGCCGTACCAACCCAGACCGGCCCGGGCCGCAACTGCCCGGTCGACCAGGTTGTTCTGATCGCTGAGCGCGGTGGCCCGAAAGTCGGCCTGGCGCAGCGTTTCGGCTATCGCTTCCAACCCCGCCAGCAGGCGATCTTGGTCGTCGGCCCACACATATCGGGCCACGCGTGCCACCGGCCCCTGACCTTCCGGTTCGGGGGGCGGGTCGCGGTGATAGGAGCAGGCCCCCACGATGAGGGTCTGGGCTCCCGGTAGCGACCGCTCTGGCGTGGTGGACCGGGCCGGGTTGCGGTAGGTGAACTGCATCGCCCCCGCGTAGCCCGCATCCCGACGTTCCTCGAGCACGGCCTGGACCTGGGGGAACGGCTCGGCCGAGCAGGCCGACACGACGTCGAGGCCGGCAGTGGTGCCGACCTCACGCAACGCCGAGAAGCTCAGCTGTGGGCTCACCCACCCATGGTCGCACGATGCCGTAGTGGTGGGGCCAACCCGGCATCGCCGAGGGCCCGCATGGCCCGGGCCTCGGCCAGGTTCACCACCACAGGTCTTTCGGCTTCGATGCCGCACAGGAAGGTCACGATGCAGTCGCCGCAGGCATCGGTGTTCTGGAGGATGCACTCGTCGCAGTCGATGCTGAGTGGCTCAGTGGGGAAGGCGCTCATGACCGTCATCTTGAACGGAGGGTGTGACATTCGAAGCGAAACTGCGGTGTCGGCCACATCAGACTCTGGTTGTACGATGCATCTTCGGT
>JBDTBS010000091.1:0-3283 GCA_039924035.1 Aquihabitans sp.
TACCGGTAGCCGCCGGATGGCGGCTGACCAACCACATCGCGGTACTGGAGGTGGCGCAGTCGTCGGGGCTCATGCTCGTCGGTGGAGCCGAGCACAACGATCCGATAGCGGCCTCGACGGCCGGAACCGGTGAGCTCATACGAGAGGCCGTCGAGGCGGGGGCTCGGCGGGTACTGGTGGGGCATGGAGGCTCGGCCACCACCGACGGCGGGCTCGCAGCCTTGCGGGCCCTGTTCCCCACGGCCCGGTTCCGAGCTGTCGAGCTGGTAGCTGCCGTCGACGTGCGCACCCCCTTCCTGGAAGCGGCCGACGTGTTCGGCCCGCAGAAGGGGGCCACTGCCAGCCAGGTGGAACTGATGCGCCGGCGGCTCGAACGCCTGGCCCAGGTGTACCGGGAGGACTACGACATAGACGTGACGGTGTTGCCGGGGGCGGGCGCGGCCGGCGGGCTGGCCGGGGGCCTGGCCACGATGGGGGCGTCGATAGTGTCGGGCTTCGAGCTGATCGCCGAGGAGCTGGGCCTCGACGAGCAGATGGAACAGGTCGACCTGGTGATGACCGGGGAGGGCTTCGTCGACGAGGCCTCATTCGACGGCAAGGTGGTGGGCGGCATCGTGGAACTGGCTGCCGAGCTCGACGTGCCGGTGCTGGCTGTGGCCGGCGAGGTGTTCGACGGGGTCGGCGGACGGGTGGAGACGATCAGCCTGGTGGAACAGTTCGGTCGGGAACGGGCACTGGCCGACCCTTTGTCCTGCGCCACCGAAGCAGTCGCGGGGTGGCTCGACCGGTCCTAGAGTTCGGCCATGACCGAGATGCCCGACGTTGCCGCCCTCGATGCCACCGGGCAGGCCGCCCTGGTGCGCTCAGGTGAGGTGAAGGCCGTCGAACTGGTCCAGTCGGCCATAGATCGAGCCGAAGCCGTCGACGGCGAGCTCAATGCCATCATCCACCGTCGCTTCGATGCCGCTCTGGCCGAGGCCGACGGGCCACTCGGCGACGGTCCCTTTGCCGGGGTGCCGTTCCTGCTCAAGGACCTCGACGGGTTGCAGGCCGGGGAGCCCTTCTACGCCGGTACCCGGTTCCTGAAGGACCGGGGCTACGTGTCACCGGTCGACTCAGAGCTCACCACCCGGTTCCGCCGGGCCGGCCTGGTGGTGATCGGCCGCACCAACACCCCCGAGCTGGGCCTGGTCACCGCCACCGAGCCGGACACCTTTGGGGCCACCCACAACCCGTGGGACCCGGCCCGCTCCACCGGTGGTTCCAGCGGCGGGTCGGCGGCGGCCACCGCAGCCGGCATCGTGCCCATGGCCCACGCCGGTGACGGCGGTGGCTCCATCCGCATCCCCGCCGCCGAGTGCGGCCTCTTCGGCCTGAAGCCCTCCCGTGGCCGCATCACCATGGGCCCCGAACTGGGGGAGGGTTGGGCCGGCTTGGTGGCCCGCCTGGCTGTGACCCGCTCGGTGCGCGACACCGCGATTCTGCTCGATGCAGTGGCGGGTCCCGGAGTGGGCGATCCCTACTGGGCGCCGCCCCCATCGCGGCCCTACGCCGCCGAGGTGGGCGCCGATCCCGGCAGCCTGCGCATCGGGTTCACCGTCCAACCTCCCGACGGCTCGCACGTGACCGACCCACAGGTGGCGGCGGCGGTCGAGGCCACCGCGGTGCTGCTCGAATCGCTCGGCCATCGGGTGGAACCGGCGTTCCCCGCATCGCTGGCCGACCCGTCGGGCACCGGCCACTTCCTGGTGGCCTTCGGCGCGTGGGTGGCCGCTGAGCTCGATCGGCTGGGTGACCTGGTGGGTGAACCGGTGACTGCCGAAGGGGTGGAGGCCGGCACCTGGGCCCTGGCCGAGGCCGGTCGGGCCATCACCGCGGCGGAGTACCTGCTGGCCGTCGACGGTCTCCACCGCACCACCCGTGAGGCCGTGTCCTGGTGGGCGATCGACGGCTTCGACCTGCTCCTCACCCCGACCATCACCGAGCTACCACCCACCCTCGGACAGTTCGCGTCGACGGCCGACAACCCGCTCAACGGTCTGTTCCGGTCGACGCCGCTGGCCACGTTCACGGCCCCTTTCAACATCACCGGACAGCCAGCCATGTCGGTACCTCTGCATCAGAGCACCGAAGGTCTCCCCATGGGCATGCAGTTCGTGGCCGCCCCTGCCCGTGAAGACGTGCTCATCAGACTGGCGGCTCAACTGGAAGAGGCCCTGCCGTGGGCCGACCGTCGCCCCGGCATCTGGTCCGGTCGGTGAACCAGGCCTAGGATCGTCGACGACATCCGAAACCGGGGAGCTCGGGGGATACCGGGCTGAGAGGACGGCTGGCCAACAGGCCCTCGCCGTTGACCCGAGAACCTGATCTGGGTAATTCCAGCGGAGGTAGCTCATGTTCCCGTCCACCCATCAAATCGATTCCCTCTTCGGCGCGCCCGGTCGCCGTTCCCGCCGTCGAGCGGCCATCGCGATCTTGGCCGTCGGCCTGACCGCAACCGTGCTCGCCGGCTGCACCGACGACACCGACCCGGTGGCGGTGTCGTCTGATGATCAGACGGCCTCGGCATCTTGCCTACCGAAATCTGTGCCCGAGGCCGTGAAGCATGACGATGCCTCCAAAGCCGACGTCGACGGCACCACGCTGACGCTGGCCACCCACGACTCGTTCGCCACCTCCGACGGTATCTTCGACTCGTTCACGAAGGCCACTGGGGTCACCGTCGAGGTGGTGACCGTCGGCGATGCCGGCGTTCTGGTCAGCCAGTCGATCCTCACCGCCGGCAAACCGGTGGCCGACGTGCTCTTCGGCATCGACACAACGTTCCTGTGCCGAGGAACCCGGGCCGGACTGTTCGTCCCCTACGAGTCGCCGACCCTCAGCGATGTCGACGACGGCTATGAGTTGGCCGACGGCCATCTGGCCACCCCCATCGACGTCGGTGACGTCTGCTTGAACTACTCGAAGACGGCCTATCCCGATGTGGCCGATGCGCCGCAAGGCCTCGACGACCTCATCGACCCGCGGTTCGCTGATCAGTTCGTGACCGAGAACCCCGAGTCCTCATCGCCCGGTCTGGCCTTCCTGCTGGCCACCATCGCCGAGTACGGCGATGACGGTTGGGAGGACTACTGGACGGACCTACGGGCCAACGGTGCCGAGGTCACCTCTGGGTGGACCGAGGCCTACGAGGATGCGTTCGGCGCTGGTAGCGGCGACCGGTCCATCGTCACCTCCTATGCCTCCAGCCCGGTGGCCGACGTGCTCTACGACGATCCGCCCC
>JBDTBS010000092.1:0-3302 GCA_039924035.1 Aquihabitans sp.
CGGGGGCCGACTCAGGGTATCTGCCCGGTCCGTCCGCCCCACGGCCGCGTGTGCTGGATGGTGGTGCTGCAGGCTGGACCCTTTGCCGGCCCCCAGTCCATCGTTGGGCACACCCGGGAGGCCCGTCGCGAACGTCCTTCGACGACTACCTGGTGGCGGTGATGAAGTCGTCGAGCACGCGGGCCAGTTCGGGGCCCCGGTCCTCCTGGAGGAAGTGGCCGGCCCCTTCGATCGTGGTGTGCGGCTGGTCCTTTGCTCCCGGGACCCGTTCGAGGAACGGCTTGTCGCTACCGCGGGTGATCGGGTCCTTGTCGCTGAAGGCCAGCAGGAACGGACGGTCGAAGCGCTCCAGTACCTGCCAGGCCTCGCGGTTCTCGGCTGCTCCGGGGTCGTCCATGGCGGTGGGGACCAGGGCCGGGAAGATGCGGGCCCCGGCCTTGTAGCGGTCGTCGGGGAACGGCGCGTCGTACGCGGCGATCACCTCAGCGGACAGGTCGGTGGTGGTACCACCGTTGATGATGGCTCCGACGGGGAAGTCTTCGGTCTCCTGCGAGAACTTCTGCCAGCCCAGGAACGCTTCGGATGGAGTGCCGTGGCCGGTGGGCAGGCCGGTGTTGCCGATGCACACTCGGGCGTAGCGGTCGGGGTCGGCGGCCACCAGGCGCAGGCCCACCAGGCCACCCCAGTCCTGGCCGAAGAAGGTGATGTCTTGCAGGTCGAGGCGGTCGAAGAGAAGTTCGCGCATCCAGGCCACGTGGCGGGCGTAGGTGTGGTCGGACTGCTCGGTGGGCTTGTCGCTCCGACCGAAGCCGACGAGGTCGGGGACCACCACTCGGTGACCGGCAGCCACCAGAGGCCCGATCATGTGGCGGTAGAGGTAGCTCCACGTGGGCTCGCCGTGGATCAGCAGTACGGGGGCCGCATCAGCTGGGCCCTCGTCGACGTAGTGAACCCGCAGGGTGCCACCGTCCTGGTCGTCTATGTCGGCGTAGTGGGGGGCGAAGCCGAAGCCGGGTAGGGCATCGAAGCGGTCGTCTGGGGTGCGAATGGTTTCCATCGGGGCTCTCTTGGTCGGGTGGGAACGGTGGGACAGGGCTTGACGGTGGCCGCTACTGACGGGACATGGCCGCTCGTTCGTCGGCGGCGGTGGATTCGTCGGCTGGTCGGCGGCCCAGCAGTTGGATGTCGACGCGCTGCAGGTCTCCAGAGAACGGGAAGGGGGCCTCGTACCGATCGCTGACCGCAGAACCGTGGTCGAAACCGATGCTGGGGCCGATGCTCGACATCATGAACATGGCGAACGGAATGTCGACTGCTCCGGCCGGGCGGCCGTCGATGACCAGCGTGGCCACTGCCCCCTGCCCGTCCTTGTGGAACTGCACGCCGATCGTGCTGGATCCGACGGGCACGGGCCGGTCTGACATCGCCACCTGGTGGTCACCGAAGCAGTTGTAGTCGAAGACCAGATGGTCGTCCTGGACGAACACGCTGAGGCCGGAGTTCTCGGTTCCCGACGCGTAGAGCACGCCATTGGAGCCTGCCGGTCGGTCGACGGTGGCAGTGAGCTCCCAGTTGCGACCGCCGAGGGCTGGGGCCACCTGACCGGGTAGCGGAGTCATGGGCGGCCGGTAGGTGTAGTGGCGGCTGACTGGATGGGGCGATCGGTCACGGAAGCGGGTGCCGAACAGTTCGATGGTGCGGTCGTCGAGCGGGAGTACCCCGTGGGTCTCGGCTTCCTGCCACCACAGCGCAACCAACTCTTGGAGCTTCTCGGGGTGGGTGGCGGCCAGGTCGTTGCACTCCGACCGGTCCTCGGCCAGGTGGTACAGCTCCCAGGTGTCGTCGTCGAAGGCCACCCCGGACTGGTGGCGGGTCACGGCCTTCCAACCGTCTGCGTGGATGGCCCGGTGGCCGAACATCTCGAAGTACTGGGGCCCCTTGCGGGTGGGGGCTTCCGCATCGTCGAACGTGTAGGCCATCGATGTGCCGGTGATCGGCATCTGGTCCAGCCCTCGGTAGGTGTCGGGCGGGGTGATGGCGAGCAGTTCGTAGATGGTGGGGACCACATCGTTCACGTGGTGGAACTGGTCTCGTAGGCCGCCCCCCTCGGTGATGCGGGCTGGCCAGTGGGCGATGAGGGGAACGTGGACCCCGCCCTCGTGGGTGTTCTGCTTGTACCACTTGAACGGGGTGTTGCCGGCCTGGGCCCAGCCCCACGGGTAGTTGGTGTGGCTGTGTGGGCCACCGATGTCTTCGAGGTGCTCGATGGCCTCGTCGGGGGTCTCGAGGATGAAGTTGAAGAACTTCATCTCGTGGAGCACCCCGAAGGGCCCACCTTCCTGGCTGGCCCCGTTGTCGGACATGAACAGGATCAGGGTGTCGTCGAGGAGGTCGAGTCTTTCGAGCCCTTCCACGAGGCGGCCGATCTGGTCGTCGGTGTGCTCCAGGAATGCCCCGAACGCTTCTTGGAGGCGGGCGGCCAGGCGACGCTGGTTCTCCGGTAGCGAGTCCCACGGCTCCACCCCCGGGTTGCGAGGGGCCAGTTCGGTGTCGGGCGGAAGCAGACCCATCTCGATCTGGTTGGCGAACCAGCGCTCTCTAGCTGCGTCCCACCCGTCGTCGTAGCGACCGCGATGGCGTTCCAGGTATTCGGCCGGGGCCTGGTGGGGGGCATGCGTGGCCCCGGGGGCCAGGTACAGGAAGAACGGTCGATCGGGCCGCACCGACACTGTGTCGTGGATGAAGCCGAGCGACCGGTCGATCAGATCCTCGGTGAGGTGGTAGCCGTCTTCGACGCTGGCCGGGGGGTCGACGTGGTGGTTGTCGTAGACGAGTTCGGGGTGGAACTGGTCGGTCTCCCCTTCGAGGAACCCGTAGTAGCGGTCGAAGCCCCGCTGGCAGGGCCACTGGTCGTAGGGGCCGGCGGCCGATGCATCCTCCATGGGGGTCAGGTGCCACTTGCCGACGGCGAAGGTGGCGTATCCCTCGTCGCGCAGGACCTCGGCCACGGTGGCGGCGTGGTTGGAGACCCGGCCCCGCCCATGGGGGTAGCCGGTGTCGAAGTTGGACAGCGTGCGCATGCCCACCTCGTGGTGGTTGCGGCCGGTGAGCAGTGCCGCCCGGGTGGGCGAGCACAGCGGGGTGACGTGGAAGTTCGAATAGCGCAGTCCTTCCGAGGCCAGGGCATCGATACGGGGGGTGGTGAGTTCGGAGCCGAAACAGCCTAAATGGGAGAATCCGGTGTCGTCGAGGAGGATGACGACGACGTTCGGGGCGTCCGGGCCCGGGTGGGGTGGGACCGG